>WLEH01000179.1 GCA_009704345.1 Actinomycetota bacterium
CTATTGCCGATGACCGGGGCCCATTCCAATGTAATGTCGTATGCTACCGGAACACCACCATCACTCGTACCGAGGACGGAAGCCACCGTTAACCCCTGACCAAGGGTCGGAACAATGGTAGGTAGAGTGTACTTCAGGTCATAAGCTTGCGGGTCGGCTTGAAATGATGAATACTCGTCACCGGACGCGTCAGGTTCTCTGAACCGTAACTGCATCGCCTTGTTGTTTGTGTTGGCCAGCACCACAGAGAATGAGCTGGTGGACGGTAAAGCTGGGGTTGTAAACACAACATTACCATCAGAAGCGATCCTGATGATCTCCGTACCTGACGTTCCGATCACCAATGGCGCGCTTTCGTAATTCCAGATCCGAGTTGAAAGATCGCTGAGGAGGCCGACCTCAAGTCCATCCGTAGCACCTGTTCCAGAAGCACTGTTAGTGAGCGTTACGTAGGTATTCGTACCAGTACCAGTCACATCGAGATCGTCGGCGATAACCACGTCACTGTTACCGTCACTGATATTACCTGTTGTGGCAACGTTCAGTCCAGGTGAGGTCAGAGCAAATGTGCCGGTACCATTGCCGATGGCCGTGTTGGCGGTTCCTGTGGTGTTGATGTTGGCAGTGCCAAGGATGTTTGTTGTCGACGATGCACCACCGATGGCAACGACACCCGTGCTTGTACCGGTGTTGATACTGGTGTTGTTGTTCGAGTTGTTATTGATTGAAACCGCTCCGCCGCTGATAGTTGCCGAGCCTGTATGACCGAGAGACCCGAGCGTCGTCAGAGTTCCGCTCGTGTGGCCGATCGTAACCGTACCGGCCGAAGCGCCCGTTCCGATATTTGTCGCCGCGTTGCCAGAGTTATTGATGCTCGTCACGCCAAGGATCGTATTCGTGGCACTCGATGTACCAATGCTGGTAGAAGCCGCACCAGTCGTATTGATGCTTGTGGCACCAGTCACGCCAAGAGTATTCGTGATCGTCGTTCCACCAGTGATCGTGTTCGCACCGGTACCCGACTGCGTATAACCGCCGGATGTCGTGATTCCCGTAACAGCTGCAATAGCACCTGAAGAATTCACCTGGAATGCATCTCCGCTACCGACTGTCAGCAGTGCGGCCGGTGAATTATCTCCGATACCGACGTTACCGTCACTAGCAACACGGAGCTTTTCGGTGTTGTTCGTGCGAATGACAAGGGGCTGTGCATTCGTTGTGCCGAGGAATTGCGTCGACGGATTCGTAATGCTGTTACCCGCAAGCGCCCAACCAGTACCAGCGATGAAATTCGCTTGCGATATACGCGAGACCTGGTTAGATCCGTTTATTAGCACAACATCTTCCGTCGTACCCGTAGGTAGTCCGGATATGACAAGACGTCCCGATGTTGAGTTCGTTGCGATTGTCGTCGTGCCCGTGGTCGTGGCATTACCGATCGTCGTATTACCATTACCGGTGGTGTTGATGTTGACCACACCGGTCACAGCCGTGGTCGACGATGCATTCCCAATCGTTGTTCCCGAGCTACCCGTTGTATTAATGCTCGTCGTGCCAGTGATCGAAGTCATACCAGCGATCGCATTCGTTGCTGATGCATTGCCGATCGTTGTGGTTGCACTTCCAGTAGTGTTGACATTTGTTGTACCGGTAAGTGTTGCGGCACCCGTATGACCGAGTGAACCGATCGTTGTCAGTGTCCCGCTCGTGCGGCCGATCGTTACCGTTCCGGCTGCTGAGCCGGTTCCAATATTCGTGACGGCGTCACCCGTGTTATTGATACTTGTTGCGCCGAGGATCGTGTTCGTGGCGCCCGACGTACCAATGCTGGTAGAAGCCGCACCAGTCGTGTTGATACTTGTGGTACCAGTCACGATAAGTGTATTCGTGATCGTTGTTCCACCAGTGATCGTGTTCGCACCGGTGCCCGACTGCGTATAACCGCCTGATGTCGTGATTCCCGTAACAGCTGCAATAGCACCTGAAGAATTCACCTGGAATGCATCTCCGCTACCGACTGTCAGGAGTGCGGCCGGTGAACTATCTCCGATACCGACGTTACCGTCACTGGCGACACGCAGCTTTTCGGTGTTGTTCGTGCGGATGACAAGGGGCTGTGCACTTGTCGTGCCCAGAAATTGCGTGGAAGGATTCGTGATGCTATTACCCGCAATCGCCCAACCCGAGGCGCCCGTTAGCCCCGTTGCCCATGATAACGACCCCGATCCATCAGTGCTCAGGACTTGCCCGCTAGTACCGTCAGCGCTCGGCAATGTCCAGATACGGTTTGTAGTGATATTATCTGCCGCCTTAAAGCCAACGTAGTTCGAACCATTAGCAGAGAGCTCCTGGAATCGAATCTCATTGGTATTGCCAGCGCTTGCACCAAACGCTGCAAGTGTGATGGCCCCATTAGGACTAATGTTCAGGAGAGCATCACCGGAGCTGTTCTGAAGTTCAAGTAGGTTCTCCGTTTGGCTGGCTGCGCCTTTAACAATGAACCCCTTCGTTCCGGCAGCAGGCGCGTTAACTTGCAGTGCTGCGCCTGGATCCGTTGGTGTGCTTCCCGCATTGATAGACACGAGCCCCTGTGAAAAATCGCCATAGATCAGATTGTTGGCCGAACTATTGGCGATGTATAGCTTATTGGAACCAGTTTCGCTGTATCCGGCCTGATTACCAATCGCAACGTTAGACGAGCCGGTAACATTCAGGTGTAAAGCCTCAAGTCCAAACGCCGTATTACTGCCTGCCTCGTTTAAGTAAAGTGAGCGGAAACCAGCTGCAGTGTTGTTATTCCCATTGACGTTTGTCTTGAGAGCCCCTTGACCGAAAGCGGTATTAGACCATCCAGAAACGTTCGCCGACAATGCTTGGTATCCAGTTGCAGTGTTGAAGCTTCCATCTTCATTAACCTGAAGAACTTCTGAGCCTACTGCAACGTTGCCGGATCCAGTTGTGTTGGCAGCGAGAGCTGATGCGCCTACTGCGAGGTTCGTCGCAACACTGTTTCCGCCACGACCGACTGTCACGGAGTTCACAACAGCGTCTCTTTGCGTACTGACCGATCCATCGCTGGCGATGATCATACGAGTCAGTCCATTCGTGGC
>WLEH01000018.1 GCA_009704345.1 Actinomycetota bacterium
AGTTGACGATTGTCGGACCCTCATGTTTGACTAAGGCTATTCGAACAGGTGTTCGAATAGCCTCCGGAACGGCTAACACCTATCGAAATCGGATCTGGTATCTGAGCTGAGGTAGCTCCTTGACTCAGACAACGCAGTTGAGTTTGTCCTAACCCCCTGGGCAATCACTTCGTTGCGTGGAATCAGCCTCACGTGGGAAGCCGTGGCGCTGATTCCACCCAGTCCCAGCCCCGCTTCCTGGGCAAGTTCAACTAGCACAGGAGCGAAGATGCGAAGCCAGTCAAACTTAACTGTAATTACTAACAATGCTGGCGTTCCCACAGAATTTAAGTTAGGAACTAAGAATTTCCAAGTAATAAAAATATTGGAGTTCTGGCGCGCACGAACTAACTGGTGGCGAACTGGTATTACAACTGAACGAAAAATTTGGCGAGTAGCTGCTAAATCAGCGCAGCAAGAAATTGTAATTGAGATTTGCTATGACTCAGAGTTAGCGCAATGGCAATTAATTAGAAAGCTGGCGCAATGAGCTTTCCACAGTTACAGGTAGCAAGTGGCTTTTCCATGAAATATGGTGCCATGCTGCCGGAAGATTTAGTAGCAACTGCAAAAAATATTGGCATCACCCAGCTAGCCTTAACTGATCGAGATGAAATTGGTGGTGCAGTTAGGTTTATTAAAAGTTGTATTACGCATGGCGTTGACCCGATTCTTGGAATTGATGTAGCAATTACTGCAACTGGATTGTTAACAAAAACTGCAGTTTTACCGAAAGCAAAAACACCAGCTAAAGGTGGCAGTTATCGAGATACAAAACATTATCGAAGTGTGCTGTTAGCGCGTGGCCCTTATGGTTGGGCAGCGCTAGTAAACATTGCCGCTCGGATTGGTACGGCAAAATTTTATGATCCAGCAGCAACTATTTCAATTGCTGAGATTGCGAGCGCGCTAAACCAAAGCGCACCAACTGGTTATCAATCTGCAACTTCACCGCTAGTTGTGCTGCTCACTGCTGAATCAGAGTTTGCTAATGCCGTACTTGGCCGCCGACCTGATATTGCAGTTGGAATTGTGAAGCAATGGCGTGAAATTGCTGGGGTAATGCCAGTGGTGGCGGTGACATCGCATCAAACTCAAACTGGAAATTACAGCAGCAGTGCTGCTCGCAAGCTGCTTAGGTTTGCTGATGATCACGGCTTAAAAGCGGTATTAGTTAATTCAGTTAGATACTTAGCTGCAACTGATGGCTATATCGCTGATGTGCTAGATGCAATCAGGGGATTAATTCCAATTCATCCTAAGTATCTTTCGACTAGTAACACCGCTGCTTATTTAAAGTCAGCAGCTGAAATGAATGAGTTAGCAATAGAAATTACCCAAGATCAAAATCGTGCTAATAAGTTAATTATTGATACTCAATTGCTAGCTGCCTCATGCGTGTTAAATCCAGTCCGAGATTTAGCCTGGGGGCGAATTTATTTGCCAGAACTTGATCTACTTACCGGTGTTAATTCTGCAGTTGCGCAGCATCAATCAGACGATGCCAAACGAGCTCAAGCGCTGCTGCGCAGTAAAGCCGAGGCTGCGTTAGCAGATTTTGGCTTAGCTAATAATGCAACTGCACAAGCGCGCCTAACCGCTGAGCTGGAAGTAGTAGCACAGCTTGGATTTGCGGCTTATTTTTTAGCCGTAGCAAAAATTGTGGCTGACATTAAGCAGTTAGGCTCGCGAGTTAATGTGCGCGGCTCAGCTGGCGGAAGTTTCTTGGTTTACCTATTAGGCATCTCGTTAATTAATCCGTTAGATCATGGCCTGTTAATGGAGCGGTTTTTATCGCCGCAGCGTCGATCACTGCCAGATGTTGACATTGATGTGGAATCAGATCGTCGATTAGATGTGTATCACAACGTATTGACTAAGTTTTCACCAACGCGAGTGGCAGCAGTTGCGATGATTGATACCTATCGAGTACGCCATGCTATCCGAGATGTGGGTGCAGCCTTGATGTTCTCGCCAGCAGAGATATCAGCGCTAGCAACTGCATTTCCGCACATTAGAGCTCGTGATGTTCATGCTGCAATTTCAGATTTACCAGAACTGCGCAACTCCAGCGTTACTAATTTGGCCAATTTGGATCAGTTATTTGACTGTGTAGCCGCACTTGATGCGCTGCCTCGGCATCGAGCGATGCATCCATGTGGCGTGATCATTTCTGATGCCAACTTGTCAGCTCGCATTCCAATTCTGCCTGGAATTCAAGATTTTCCAGTAACAGTATTTGATAAAGATGATGTTGAGGATTTGGGTTTAATTAAGTTGGACATTCTGGGTGTTCGCATGCAATCAGCAATTCGGCATGCGGTTTCACAGATTTCAACTGTAGCCGAAGTTGAGTTAAATATTGATCAACTGCCACATGATGATGCTGCTACCTATGAATTAATTCAATCTGCTCAAACACTGGGATGTTTTCAAATTGAATCACCAGGACAGCGTGAGCTGGTAGGGAAGTTGGCACCAGATTGTATGCATGATCTTATTGTTGATATTTCTCTATTTCGACCAGGGCCAATCAAGTCCGACATGATCACCCCATTTTTAGCTGGTAAGCACGGCTGGCAATCACCAACATATTTGCATCCAGATTTAGTGCCAGTGCTAGCTGAAACTTGGGGCGTAATTGTTTTTCATGAGCAGGTTATGCAAATTTTTGCGGCAATGACTGGGTGTTCATTGGCGCAGGCTGACGAATATCGAAGATCGCTGGGTGCAGTAGATACTCAATTTGAGGTTAGAGAAATCTTTTATCAGCAAGCACTACAGCGCGGCTATGAATTGGCAGTAGTGGATAAAGTGTGGCAGGCGTTAAAGGCATTTGGCTCGTTTGGCTTTTGCAAAGCGCATGCAGCGGCATTTGCGCTACCGACATATCAATCAGCATGGCTGAAAACACATTATCCAGCAGCATTTATAGCGGGCGTGCTCACTCACGATCCGGGAATGTACCCAAAGCGATTAATTCTTGCTGATGCTCGAAATTTAGGAATTAAAATCTTGCCACTAGATGTTAATTTCTCTAAAGCGCATTATCAAATAGAGCAAGTTGATGCAGTATCTGAAGTGCAAAAATATGGAATTCGTATTTCATTAGCGGATATTTCTGGCATTAGTGAGAATGAGATAGCTCAAATCGTACTAGGCCAGCCCTATTCATCATTAACTGACTTTTGGCAGCGAGCTCAAGCTAGCAGGCCAACAGCTGAAAACCTAATTAAGTTAGGCGGGTTTGATCAAGTTCATAATCTAGGAGCTAGCAAATCTAATTCGCAATTAACCAGGCGCGACTTGTTATTACAGTTAGCAGATTTAGTGCAGTTAGGTGTTGGCAAAGCACATATTGGACAGCTGACAATTGATGTAACGCGACAGACATTTGAACCTAGTGGATTAGCAGAATTGTCAGCAGCCGAAAAAGTTAAGACTGAATTAAGCCTGCTAGGAATTGATGCAACAGCACATGCACTTAGTTTTTATTATGACTTTTTAGGGCAATTAGCAACTAAAGTTAATTTAGTAAGTAGCAGCAATCTTCGCAACCAACGATCTGGCGCAATTGTTTATGTTGCTGGCGTAAAAGTTGCTTTACAAACCCCACCAGTTAGGTCGGGTAATCGAGTCGCATTTCTAACTCTAGAAGATAGTGCTGGGCCAATTGATCTAGCTTTTTTTGAAGCAGTCCAGCAGCAGTATGCCCAGCCAATTTTTAATTCCTGGCTAGTAATAGCCGCAGGGGTGGTTCGTAAATCTGGGCCAAACGGAATATCACTGCGTGGACTTGGCGCCTGGGAGTTAACGCAGTTGCATCAAATTTGGCTTGATGGCAATTTAGATCAGGCTGTCGCAGCGCTAACGGAGCAGCTACAGCATCAATTAACGCAGGAACGATTGGAAAAGCAGCAGCGTCGCAGCGGTACTGATCGAATTCGGCGAAAAACTGGTGGCATGGGACCGGCTCGTCGGTTGCTTTTGCATGCTAGCGGACTTGCAATTTCGCCTTACAGCGACGTGAAGCCAGCAGGCAGCGCTATCACTGAGTTGCTAACTGAGTTAGAAATAGCCGATGGCGCAGCGCAGTTACCAACTAAGTTATGGCATAAGAGCCCAGGGGTTGGTGGACGGTGAAAAATGAGTAGATCGCAGCTCAATCGCAGCAAAATCGCCAACTTAGGTGATGATGACACCAATTGCCATATCTTGCATTTAGATATGGATGCGTTTTATGCCTCAGTTGAAGTTAGGCGCAATCCAGCGCTAGCTGGCAAACCAGTGGTTGTGGGAGGCGCTGAAGGTAGAGGCGTTGTTGTTGCTGCTACTTATGAGGCTCGCGAATTTGGTATTCATGCTGCCATGCCAATGTCACGTGCGATGCGATTGTGTCCAACAGCAATTGTGGTGCCAGCCGATCATCGGGCTTACGCTGAAGTTTCAGCACAGCTTTATCAAATTTTATTATCAGTAACACCATACGTTGAGACACTTGCGCTAGATGAGGCTTTTTTAGATATTAGCGGCGCGATTAAGTTACTTGGTAAACCAACTGAAATTGCAGCAAAATTAAGAACAGAAATAAAAACCCAACTAAATCTAACGGCTTCAGTTGGTGTTGCTAGTAACAAATTTTTAGCAAAACTAGCATCAACTTATGCCAAACCTGACGGCTTGCTGTTAATTCCAGAAGCTGCAGCGGTGAAATTTCTGCATCCGCTACCAGTTGGAGCGCTTTGGGGAGTTGGTGAAAAAACGGAAGCAAAGTTACAAGAGTTAGGGTTGAACGTTATTGGCGATATTGCAAATTTACCCCTTGCCACCCTAACTCGAATCGTTGGCGCTGCGAGCGCTGAACATCTTCATAATCTTTGCTGGGGAATTGATGATCGCGAGGTAATAGTCAGCGAACCAGAAAAATCTATTGGAAATGAAACGACCTTTGGCGAAGATTTATTTGATCCAACCGAAGTAGAAGCACAACTGCTCCGATTAGCTGACCAAGTTGCCGCTCGATTACGCAGTAGAGAACTGTCTAGTCGCACTATCAGCATAAAAATTAGATTTCACGACTTTACCACCATCACTAGGTCAAAAACATTAACCAGTTACACCCATAGCACCCAAGAGATAAATCAAATAGCGCGCCAGTTGTACCGAAACTTGAATCTACAACGAGTGCGAATTCGACTACTTGGAGTCAGGGCTGAAGGGTTGCAATCAACTCAGTTAGCCAGCTTTCAACCCACGCTGGATGAGCCAGACTATGGCTGGAGCGAAGCGGAGCAGGCGGTAGATCAGGCTCGAGCCAAATTTGGTGAACGCGCGATAAAGCCAGCTCGGTTAATTGCTGAACCTGACGAGGAAGATTAGGGCAAAAGTTGCCCACTCAAGCAGAGCGCGTATTCTTTACCAATTCGAGGAGGTCAGATGCCACTATCAGAGAATGAACAGCGCCTGCTAGAGCAGATGGAGCGAGCACTAGCTGCGGAAGATCCAAAGTTTGCATCTGCGCTGCGCGGTCGTCCTTCTCTCGCTGGCAAACGGTTTGCGCCATTAGCGCTGGGACTGTTAGTTGCTGGCATTGTGCTTATCGTGGCTGCGGTAGCAATTCCGCTAATGCCAATTGGCATTCTTGGTTTCGTCGCTGTATTGGTTGGCGTGCTGTTGTTAACCGCACCAAAACCAGCAACACCAGGTTCGGTTCAAGCAAAAACCGCAAAGCCATCGAAAGCGGATTTTATGAAGCGCTTTGAACAGCGCTGGGAAGATCGCAATCAGGGCGATCAGAATTAAGTTACTGGCACAAATTTCATTGAAATTGAGTTAACGCAGAATCTACGATCTGTAGGAGTGCCATAACCTTCACCATCAAACACATGTCCTAAGTGTGAATCACAATTTGTGCACCTAATTTCAACGCGCTTGCGGCCATGACTTAAATCAACCAACTCCCGGACTGCACCTGGCTTTGCAGCATCAAAAAATGACGGCCAACCGCAACCAGAATGAAATTTCTGTGCGCCACTAAAGATCAGGGCATCACATACCGCACACAAATAGTCACCAGGCGCATCATTGTCGGTAAGAATTCCTTGGAATGCTGGTTCAGTTGCACCCAACCGCAACACGGCAAATGCCGCTGGGCCAAGCATCTCTTGCAATTTAGCTTCATCAAATCCCAGCGGGTTTTCAATTGGTTGCGCACCATCTGGCACCATCTGCATTAGTTCTCCTTGCGCCATTGTTGAATGGTTAGATCAGCCGATTTAAGTTGTTGGGTAAGGGTAAGTCCAAATTGCGACCGATGCAGAATTTCGCCACTTCCAGGTCGATCAACCAAGGTGATCAGGGCTTCATGAATTAGGTTAGCGGCAATAAATTGATTTATTAAGTTAGCACCACCTTCAATTAATACTCGAGTTAAATTCTGAGCTGATGCTTGTGCAATTAAATTCCCTGGCGTGATCGGGTCTAGCTGTAAACCTGGCAATTCAGGCAACAGTTTAACTGAGATGACTTTGCTGATGCTGCTTTGAAATACTCTTGCCGATGGATTTAAATTACCCGAATCAGAGAGCACCCACAGATTAGTTGTTGGTGCTGGCGGATTCTCGGCACGAATTGTGGCGGCACCAGTGATGACTAAATCAGCGCTGTTGCGTATCTTGATTAAGTGATCTCGATCTGATCGATTACCAAGCGAAGCGCTAGTGCCATCTTCACCTTGCAGTTGGCCAGCGTAATTTTGGATTAACACAACGCGCACACACGGCGTTGTTGGCCAATGTTGTAACTGGGTTAGTGCTTGATTCATCTGCACCTCAAATTTATTTGGTGGGCGATAAGGGACTCGAACCCCTGGCCTCTACCATGTCAAGGTAGCGCTCTAACCAACTGAGCTAATCGCCCGCAGAGGTGGAGACGGGATTTGAACCCGTGTACGCGGCTTTGCAGGCCGCTGCCTCGCCTCTCGGCCACTCCACCGCGAAGAGCCAAAGGGCCCAACGAGCGGACGACGGGATTCGAACCCGCGACCCTCACCTTGGCAAGGTGATGCTCTACCAACTGAGCCACGTCCGCATGTCCAGCATTAATCTGGAGCGGGCGCAAAGATACACCGCCCACTATTGGTGTGGGATTGTTGGGTCTGACTGAGGCAGGAGTGCAATGCAAGAATCAAGAGCTGTAGTGGCCGGTCGGCTGCTAACTAAGCCTATTGCAATTGCAACCAGCCCAGCTGAAATTACCGAGAATGGCTATTGGGTGGTGCTGGCTCAATTTGATGGTGACTTTAAAGCCGTGCATTTTGCTAACTCAGAGCCGATGGAAAATCTAATGCCGGAGACATTTACCCCGATCACTAATTGGCGCACTTCGCTTTCACAGCAGCAATATGAATCTGGAGTTATCAAAGTACAAACCGAGATAAAAGCAGGTTGGGTTTATCAAGTTAACTTATGTCGAATTTTGTCAGCCCAAGCTCCAGTGAGACCAAATGCAGCAGCGCTGTATCAGCGAATTATTACTAGCCACGCAACTAAATATGCATCCTTTTTAGACCTACTGCCCGGCGAGTTAGATAATGATGGAATTTGGTTTGTATCGGCATCGCCAGAGTTGTTTTTGAAACGAAGCGGTAATCGCATCAGCTCAGCGCCAATAAAAGGAACTGCAATAGATGCGCAACATATGCTAGAGAAGGATTATGCAGAAAACATCATGATTACCGATATGGTACGAAACGATTTAGGACACATTGCGGTAACTGGCAGCGTTAAGGTTGAAAAGTTGCTCGACTTGGAACAGATTCCAGGTATGGTGCAGTTAGTTTCAACAATTAGCGCCGAGTTAAAACCGGACATTTCTTGGCCAGAAATTTTTGCCGCAACTTTCCCACCAGCGTCAGTCACCGGCGCTCCCAAATCTGCAGCACTAGAAGTAATTTCAAAATTGGAACCAGCGCCACGCCTTGGCTACTGTGGCGCCTTTGGCTTAGTTCATGGCACTGAAGCTGAATTTGCGGTTGGGATCAGAAGTTTTGAGTATGAGCAGGGGGAGTTGCGGTTTGGCACTGGTGCGGGCATTACGTTTAGCAGTGATCCAACTGGCGAATGGCAAGAAACTGAGTTGAAGGCAGCTCGGTTATTAAAGTTAGCGAGCGCAAATGATTAAGTGGTATCCGAGCGAAGGCTTTAATGCTGCCACCATTTCGCTCGATGATCATGGTGTCACAGTTGGCGATGGAATTTTTGAAAGCATGCGAGTTACCGCATTTGGCGTATTTGCACTAAAGCGCCACATCGCCAGATTGAATTACGCAGCCAATTTAATTGGCATTGATCTTCCACCAGAAAATGTGATGACTAGTGCAATATTCGAAGTGGTGGCCAAGCTTCACAGCACGGGGGTGACCGATGCCAGGCTGCGATTAACGATTACCAGTGGCGTTGGCCCAGCAGGTGTTATGCGAGGCGCAAATATCAACTGGTTCATTACCGCAGCGCCGATATCGATCGCGACATCACCTGCCAAATTACACACGTCAAGAATTATTCGAAATGAATACAGTTTAATCTCTGGTATCAAAACACTTTCCTATTTGGAAAATGTGATTGCATTAAATGATGCAGTTGCAGCTGGATTTGATGAAGCCCTGATTTTAAATACTAAAGGTGAAGTCGTTGAGAGTGCAACATGCAATCTCCTGTTTGGGATCGCTGGCAAATTGGTCACGCCACCGCTAAGTTCGGGTGCACTTCGTGGTATCACACGCGAACTATTGCTTGAGAAGTTTGAGGTTACTGAACAGGTGATGGTGAAAAGTGATTTAGCTCAAGTTAGTGGTGCGGCTTTACTGTCAAGCGTTCGAGGGGTGCAACATATTTCTCATATCGATCGGCGTCCGCTCGCCGGATCGTTGGAAATCGCTAAATTGGCTGAGAAATATAAAGACTTGTTGAATTCGCCGCTGGAATACGAAACTGTGATTTAGAATTTAGTCATGACTACGACAGATGATTCAAAGCCTAAACGCCTCAGCGGCACCTATCGCAGCGCTAGGTCGTTTATGGCGAAAACGCCAGTTACCCTGCTCGTCTGGCATTTGTTAATTGTTACCACTGGAATTGTTTTTCTGGCCGCTGGCCTAATCATGCTGGTAGTGCCAGGACCAGGCGCGCTCTTTATTGTCATTGGCATATTTGTGCTCTCGACGGAATACACCTGGGCGAAACGGGCGATGGGTACGGTTAAATCCATGATCGAACTTGCCACCAAATGGTGGCAAGACCCCACCTTGCGAAAAATTCGCCGGCAGGTTCTGGGTTCATTTGCCTTAATTGTGCTTAGTTTGGTTGGCTGGTATTTGTATCAATATCAATTCACACTGGACGGCTTTCGTGAGTTAGAAGCCTTCCTTACTCGCTAACTTAGCCAGTTAGTTGAGATAGGCTGACCCTTGAAAATATCCAAGGGGGAATCGTGTCGGCCATAACGGCGGTAGTGGCTGGATCAGCCAAATCAGTTGCGGCTGGTACTAGTTATTTTGAAGCACTTGGGTCCGATAAAAAATACCTTGCTGCCAAGGTAAATGGCCAAATTAAAGACTTAGTCCTGCCGGTCCAGCCAGAGGACCAAATCGAAGGGATTGAAATAACCAGCGAAGATGGCTTGGCGATTCTTCGACACTCCACCGCACATGTTATGGCGCAAGCGGTTCAGCAGATATATCCCGAAGCCCGATTAGGAATTGGTCCACCAATAACTGATGGATTCTATTATGACTTTGGCAATGTTGAGCCGTTCACGCCAGAATCACTTGAAGTCATCGAAAAAAAGATGCGGGAAATTATTAACGCGCAACAAAGATTTGTTCGTCGAGTCGTAACTGAAGCGCAGGCGCAATTGGAGTTGCAAAACGAACCATTCAAGTTGGAATTAGTTACCATCAAGGGTGCGCCTACTGATGACATCATGGAAGTCGGTGGTGCTGAGCTCACAATTTATGACAATATCGATAGAAATGGAAACTTAGTTTGGTGCGATTTGTGTCGCGGTCCACATATTGCTCACACTGGGATGATCAAAGCATTTAAATTAATGAAGACATCGGCGGCATATTGGCGTGGAAATGAAAAGAATCCATCGGTGCAGCGAATTTATGGCACAGCGTGGGCTACCAAAGAAGAATTAAACGATTACCTAACTCGATTAGCCGAAGCAGAGAAGCGAGATCATCGCAAACTTGGTGTTGAACTAGATTTGTATTCATTCCCAGATGAGATTGGCAGCGGTCTTGCAGTGTTTCATCCAAAAGGCGGAATTATCCGGCGCGCGATGGAAGATTACTCACGTTCTCGACATGAAGCTGCTGATTATGAATTTGTTTACTCGCCGCATATCACTAAATCTAATTTATTTGAGACTTCAGGTCATTTACAGTGGTATGCCGATGGTATGTATCCGCCAATGCGAGTGGATGAAGAACGAAATGAAGATGGCAGTATTAAACGTGCCGGTGCTGACTATTATCTAAAACCAATGAACTGTCCGTTTCACAATCTTATTTATCGATCACGTGGCCGTTCTTAT
>WLEH01000180.1 GCA_009704345.1 Actinomycetota bacterium
ATACGTCATACATGTGATCTGGATGCAGGGATAGCACAGTCACAACCACCTGAATTTCATTTCGCAAGCCATCAACAAACGATGGTCGCAGTGGTCGGTCGATTAGTCGCGATGCCAAGATCGCATCTTCAGTTGGTCGTCCTTCGCGGCGGAAGAATGAGCCTGGAATTCGTCCCACCGCATACATGCGCTCTTCGACGTCAATTGTTAATGGGAAGAAATCAATTTCAGCACGTGGTGTTTTTGATGCAGTAGTTGCTGATAGCAACATAGTTTCATCATCAAAATAGACAACGGCAGATCCGCTCGCTTGACGAGCTAAGCGACCAGTTTCAAAGACGATTTCTCGATCTTTGAAGCCGTCGCTCTTAATTGTGGTACGCGAAACTTTGCCTTCTTGGGCCATTTATTACTCCATAAAACTATGGAGCACGCCGTTATCCGGTCTTCGATCGAGAACAGCGGCTCAACTGACCCGCTACCCACCACCGAGGACCGACGTCTTTTTTGTGACGTGCTCGATTTAATTAAATTATCGTCGAATACCCAGGCGGGCAATCAACGCACGGTAACCTTCAATGTCTTTGTTTGCTAAGTAATCTAGTAAGCGACGACGACGACCTACCAAAAGTAGCAAGCCACGACGACCATGATGATCTTGTGGATGACTCTTAAGGTGATCGGTTAGATGATTGATTCGATCGGTTAGCAGAGCAATCTGTACTTCAGCAGAACCAGTGTCATTTGCTGACTTTGCGAATTCCTTGATAACAGTTTGCTTTGTCTTAGTTTCAGACATATTAGTTACCTCTCGGGCGCGGGGCCGAAGCCCTAACTGGTCGAGATCCGAGCGCCCGCTCAGAAATCGTCAATTCCGGTTGGAATCAGGGCTTAGGCTACCAGTGAGCAATTGGCGCACCCTCGCTACGTCCTGATCCATCTGTGCTATCAACGCGGTCACCCCATCAAAGGCCTGCATGGGTCGCAAATATTCAACAAACGAGAGGGTGAGCAAGCGGCCATAAATATCTAGCTCAGCATCCAGCAGGTAGGCCTCAACCCGAGGTTCGATGCCGCCAAAAGTGAGGTTCGCCCCAACGCTAACTGCGGCCCTAAATAGCTGATCATCTAGTTGGGCAACGGCCGCGTAGACGCCAGGTTTTGGCTTTAGTTGCGTAACCGCAATATTTAAGTTCGCAGTTGGATAACCAAACTCACGGCCACGTTTATCGCCATGAACTATTTCACCAACTAATGTGAATGGTCGGCCAAGCATTAATGCTGCTTCAGCCACTTCACCATTCTTAATTGCTTGGCGAATCCGGGTAGATGAAATTCGACCGCCATTGAATTCTTTGTGAGCAACAACGGTAGTTTCAATTCCAGCTAACTTAATATCTGCTGGTGTGCCTTGTGCTTTGTAACCGAATCGATAACCTTCACCAACCACAACCGCAACGGCATTCCATTTCTCCAACAGAATCTCGTGAATGAATTCTGTTGGACTTTGGTGCATTCGGCCTAAGTTAAACTCTAAAATTTCAACTCGATCTGCCCCATGCTGAATCAACAGCTCTTTGCGCTCTGCCACACTGCAGATTAGTTCAACTTCAGCTTTTTGGAGCACCACACTTGGATGAGGGTCAAAACTAACAACAACAACTTTTGCATCCAAGTCTGCAGCGATATCTGCCGCTACGGTAAGTAATGCCTGATGTCCTAGATGAACACCATCTAATACCCCAAGTACCACTACCGATTTAGACATCGAGCAACTCCACTGGTGTTACAAATACATTTACTGGTTGAAATATTCCATTCGATAATTCACCAATTGAAATCAAATTCCCAGCTTCATCCAACAACGCTAACGGATTGGTATCTGGTGTTGGTAACAGAATCGATCTACCGTGCGCAAGGTCAAGAATATGAGCTGAGTTAATTACCTGGACATTCATTATGCGCTTTGCTACATCCCCAGGGGAAAGCAATTTTGCGTCGATGGTTAAGTCCGCAAGCTCAATTGCATCTGCAAGATTAAACACGCCAGCTTGAGTACGCTTTAGCGAAAGCACAGATCCACCTACCTTAAGTGCCGCGCCTAGATCCCGAGCTAAGGCACGAACATAAGTGCCGCTGGAGCAATGCACCTTAACTGATATCTCCGTGATTGGTTTTTCAGAATAAGTAACTCCATTAATCCCAGTTAATTCAATCTGATGCACTGTTACCGGTCGCTCCGGCAGCACTAATTCAACACCGGCGCGAACTAAGTCATGTGCCCTGGTGCCATTTACTTTAATTGCACTGACGCTGCTGGGACGCTGCATGATTGATCCAACAAAGTTGTTTAGTTCAACAGTAATTTGCTCAACTGTGAGTGAGTTTGGAGTCACCGAGATTACTTCGCCAGCGGCATCATCAGAAATTGTTGCAACACCTAATCGAATTTTTGCTTCGTAGCGTTTGTTATCGCCAACGAAATACTGCATTAGTCTGGTGCCACGATTAACTCCCAGCACTAAAACGCCACTTGCTTCAGGGTCCAGCGTGCCGGCGTGACCAACTTTTCTAATCCCTAGTGTTTTGCGAACTTTTGCAACTACATCGTGTGAAGTGATGCCTAAAGGTTTATTGATTACCAATATTCCGTCGCTGACACCCATGGACGTTACTTCGTTGGATTTGTAGTTCGATATGGATCAGCTTCACCAGCTGGTCGGGCTTGTTCGGCAATTTGATGCACCTGCGCATCTGCCGCTCTAGCCTGCTGCAACAACTCCTCCATCCTTGCTGCACCTTCGGGTAGTGCATCAAGCACAAATGAAATAGTTGGCGTAAATTTAATGCCCAGTTGCTTTCCCACTTCAGAGCGAATCATTCCCTTAGCCGATTCCAGTGCGGCTTTAGTGCCATCACGTTCCGTATCAGTACCAAGCACTGTGTAAAAGATAGTTGCTTCTCGCAGATCACCCGTAACTCGAACTTCAGTTACGGTAACAAAGCCAAGTCGAGGATCTTTAACTCGAAATTCCAGCAATGAAGCCACAATCTCTCGAATTCGATCCGCAACTTTTCTTGCTCTGGCTTCTCCCATTAGGCAC
>WLEH01000181.1 GCA_009704345.1 Actinomycetota bacterium
CGTTCACCCTCGCACTGGATTAGTAATGAGCAGTGCTGGCGGTGCATTAGCAAAATTAGTGCCGTTATTTAAGTTTGGCTTGGGTAGTCCACTGGGTAATGGCAAGCAGTACTGGTCTTTCATCTCATTGAGTGATGAAGTTAAGGCCATTAAGTATTTAATTGGGAAGACTGAAATTTCTGGTCCAGTTAATTTAACCGCTCCTACCCCAGTTACTAATTTGGAAGTTAGCAAAACACTAGCTAAATTACTAAATCGCCCAATGCTGCCCATTGGCGTGCCAAGTCCGATTCTGAAAACAGCGCTTGGTGAATTCAGTCAAGAAGTGTTGGGTAGCGCACGAGTAATTCCAGCGGTATTGCAGCGCAATGGCTTTGGCTTTGAACATCCAACTATTGCAGCAGCGCTTAAATCCGCGCTCGCGAAATGAGCAAGCCGCTTGATGTTGTAGTGGTTGGGGCTGGCCTTGCCGGCCTGACCGCAACTAGAGCGCTAGTAAAAGCCGGTTTAAACGTAAAACTAATTGACAGCGCTGACCGAGTTGGTGGTCGAATTAAAACCGATTTAGTCTCTGGATTTCAACTAGATCATGGTTTCCAGTTGTTCAATCCTGCATATCCAGCTGCTCGAAAAGTCCTGAACATAAGCGAACTCGAACTTAAGAAATTCCGCAAAGGGATCCGACTTGTTTTGGATGAAGAGATTGTTGAGTTCGGCCGAAATCCATCAGACTCTTGGCACTTCCTGCAACAGTTTGATAAAACTGCGCTGCTCAATTTTACAAAATATCTTATTGCGACAGTTGCGCTAACTGCTGATGCCCGAAAATCACGGGCGAACGTCTCTGCCAAGCAAGCATTGCTTGGCGCATGTGGCGATGATGACTTAGTGGAAGATTTACTCACCCCGTTTTTAGCCGGCGTATTCCTGGAAGCGAATCTTGACGTGTCACGTCGTTGGCTAGATGAGGTGTTGCGATATTTCGTGCTCGGCTCACCTGGGGTTCCAAAATATGGCATGAAAGAGATTCCAACTCAGCTCACTCGAGGAATTACTGATTTCATTCAGTTAAACACCATGGCTACAAAAGTGAATACCAATAGTGTTGAGACCAGTGAAGGCATGATTTCGGCCAAAAATGTAATTGTGGCAACCGATCCAATCACCGCTGCTTCATTGCTTGCTCTGCCAAATCCAAAAATGAGTTCGGTTACAACTTGGTACTTCTCGATTAAGCATCGAAATCGTGGCCCCAAAACAAAGTTGCTTGCCGTTGATGGCTCGACTAACCCCGGTCCGCTGGTGAACTCGGTTGTGCTAACTGATGCCGCGCGCAGTTACGCCCCGACTGGTTATGACTTAATTGCATCATCTGCCCTTGGCATGCAAGATGAATTTGATTTATCAGCCATCAAAACACATACTGCATTGTTGAATACATTAAATCCAGCTGATCTAGAGTTAATTGCAACTTACCAGATCCCAGCCGCGCTCCCCCAAACGAATTACGATGTCAAAGCGATTTATGATTTAGAATCAGCACAAATTTTTGTGGCATCTGATCTGATTACTTCACCGTCAATCAACGGCGCAATTGAATCTGGCAAACAGGTAGCAGATCGAATTTTACTCAACAAATTAGCGGAAGGTAATTAATGAAGCGTTACATAATGGCTACCAGTGGTGGATTTTTACCAACCGATCGTTGGACGTCAGTTGTACCTGGTGAAACCGTGCTACGCATGTTGAAATTAACTGGAAAGACCCGACCAAGAATTTGCTTTATTCATACTGCCAGCGGCGATGATCAAGCGTATTTAACCCGCTCATACGCTGCAATGACTGACCTAGGATGCGACGTAACTCACTTGCAGTTATTTACTCAACCTAATGCGCCAATCAAAGATCAGATCTTGAAATCAGATGTGATCTGGGTTGGTGGCGGCTCGGTTGCTAATTTGCTTGCAGTTTGGCGATTACATGGCGTTGATATCGCACTTAAAGAAGCTTATGACCAAGGCACAATTCTCGGTGGTGTGAGCGCCGGATCTATTTGCTGGCATTTAGGCGGACCAACCGACTCATTTGGACCTAAATTGGAACCGATAACAAATTCCCTTGGATTTCTTCCTTATGGCAATGGCGTTCACTACGATTCCGAAGCCCAGCGTCGGCCAATGGTGCATGATTTAGTAAAGCGTGGTGTCTTTGAACAAATTTACGCCACTGACGATCGAGTTGGTATGCTCTATGAAAACGAAGTTCCAATTGAAGTTATTACTGACCGAACTGGTCTCGATCCAGCAACGTCACCAGCAGCTTATTTAGTAACTAAAACTGCTGGTGACGTCGTTGAAAGTCGACTAGCGCCTGGGTTGATTAGTTAAGGCGCTACTTTTTCGTTACGCCATAACTTGCTTGGCCACCAAACTTTGCCACCTAATTGATGCGCAATAGCTGGAACTAACAGGCTTCGGACAATTAACGCATCAAGCAGCACGCCAAATGCCACAATGAAACCTAACTGCGCCAGAAACACCAGCGGCAAAACGCCTAGAACGGCGAATGTTGATGCCAGCACCACACCAGCTGAAGTAATCACACCGCCGGTAACTGTCAGGCCTTTGGTTATGCCAGGTCGGGTTCCGATCTTGATTGCTTCCTCTCGAACGCGGGTCATCAAGAAGATGTTGTAATCAATTCCCAGCGCAACTAAGAACACAAACGCAAACAGTGGGAATGCTGCATCTGTTGCTGGGAAATCAAATAGGTAAGTAAATACCAGATGCGATGCACCAAGTGCAGCTGAGAAAGAAAGAACCACTGTGGCAAGCAATAGTGCAGCGCCAAGCAAGCTACGAAGCAGCATGGCCAGAATGATTCCGATTACCAATAACACGATTGGAATAATGACTCGAACGTCTCTAGATGATGCTTGATCTGTGTCATATCCAATTGCAGTGGTACCACCTACCAAGATGGTTGGATCAATTTCTTTAACCTCGGCTCGAATATCAGGAATTAAATCTCGAGACTGCACCGAGTCGGCCGCAAAAGAAAGCGTTGCTTCCAATTGAATCAAGCCATCAACAATCTTTGGTTC
>WLEH01000182.1 GCA_009704345.1 Actinomycetota bacterium
CAGTGCAGTATTGATCTCTTCAACCGATGCCTTTTTGGTTAAATTGACAGTTAAATCTGTCGCGCTGCCAGTAGGAACTGGTACGCGCATGGCATAGCCATCTAGCTTTCCTTTAAGTTCAGGCAAAACCAATGAAATAGCTTTCGCGGCACCAGTTGTGGTTGGAATCATGTTGATCGCTGCAGCTCTAGCACGACGCAGATCGCTATGAGCAAAATCCAAAATTCGCTGATCATTAGTGTAAGCATGAATTGTTGTCATCAACCCTTTTACAATGCCAAATTCTTCATGAAGCACCTTAGCCATAGGCGCTAAACAATTAGTGGTACAGGATGCATTGCTGATGACTTGATGGGTCGCATTGTCGTACAGGTGATCATTGACGCCCAAAACAATAGTTATGTCTTCATTTTTAGCGGGCGCAGAAATAATTACTTTTTTGGCACCTGCATCTAAATGCTTGCGCGCCATTTCATTGACAAAAATCCCAGTGCTCTCAATAACGATGTCAACGCCATACTTACCCCATGGCAACGCCGCTGGATCCTTTTCTTTGCTTACTTTAATTGCCTTGCCATTAACCACGATTTCGTCATCACTATAGGAAACAGTGCCGCTGAATCGACCCAAAGTGCTGTCATATTTGAGCAGATGGGCCAGCGTTTTCGTGTCGGTTAAATCATTGATCGCAACAATCGCCAAATCCGAAGGTGCTAGCCAATTTCCTCCCACGGTGACGCCATTGCGCTCCTGATCAACAATGGCTCGAAAGAAATTTCGCCCGATTCGACCAAATCCGTTAATTCCAATTTTCACCGACACGATTTCTCCTTAATTCCAGGTGTAAACCTTACCTTGTTTGGCAGCACCTCTTAATCCATTTCCAAAATCTCTTGACTCACCGCAGATTCGGTATCGGGAATACCTAAATCTCGAGCCCGCTTGTCAGCCATTGCTAATAACCGTCGAATTCGCCCAGCAACAGCATCTTTGGTTAATGGCGGGTCCGCAAATCCACCCAATTCCTCTAGGCTCGCTTGCGGATGATCCAATCGCAATCTGCCTGCAGCTAAGAGATGATCTGGAATTTCACTACCAAGCACCTCTAGTGCTCGATTCACTCGCGCCCCGGCTGCTACTGCTGCTCTTGCTGACCTGCGCATATTGGCATCATCAAAATTAGCTAATCGGTTTGCTGCGGCTCTCACTTCGCGTCGAACTCGGCGCTCTTCCCAAACTGTCACCGCCGCATGTGCTCCGATGCGAGTGAGTATCGCGCTGATCGCATCACCATCGCGAATCACAACTCGATCAACTGATCTGACTTCTCGAGCCCTTGATGCAATACCTAACCGCCGCGCCGCGCCTACTAGCGCTAGTGCAGCTTCAGGACCTGGACAAGCAATTTCCATGGATGATGAACGCCCTGGCTCAGTTAATGAACCGCGTGCCAGAAACGCGCCACGCCATACCGCCTCGCAATCGGAGATGTCACCATTGACAATTGTTGCCGGTAAGCCTCGAATCGGACGAAGGTTGGTATCAACTAATCCAGTTTGGCGGGCCAATGCTTCCCCACCATTGGTGACCCGGACGATATATCGAGTGTTTTTCTTTAATGATCCGCCAGAAACTGTGCTTAATTCAGCTTCATGTTTGTATAAATCAAAAATGTCCTGCCTGAGTCTTCTTGCTGTCGCCCCACTATCCAAGTCCGCTTCTACCACAATCGCGCCTTTGACGATATGAAGCGAACCGGCATATCGAAGAATGGCGGTCACCTCCGCTTTACGATTAGAAGTTTTGGAAATTGCCAATCTAGCCAGTTCATCCTTAACTGCGGATGTCATCGCCATACGAAACTTCACTACCCTTCTTTATTCCCGGTCACAATCACGGTGATAGACATAGGTCTCACTGCCAGGCCTAACCAATCGAGTGGCCAGATTTTCAACTAACGCAACTGATCTGTGTCTTCCACCTGTGCAACCTATCGCAACTGTCAAATACCTTTTGCCATCGTGCAAGTATCCAGCCGAAACAATGTCTACTACCTGCTCAATCGCAGCAAGATAAGCAATGCTGCTGGGATTTCCCATAACAAAATCATTTACTGCCGCTGCCCTACCATCTAGCGGTCGCAGCGTGGTATCCCAGTGGGGGTTGGGTAAAAATCGAGCATCAAATACCAAATCCGAATCTATTGGAACGCCGCGTTTAAAACCAAATGAGACCAAACTTATTACAACTTTAACTTCTTCAATATTGCCAAATGCTGCAGAAATTTTACTTCTGAGTTCATGTGGCGATAGCCCAGTGCTATCAATAACCAGGTCGGAGTTGGCTCGCAGATCTGACAATAGTTCTCGCTCAGTTTCAATTGCACGTAATAGCCCAGTTTCTGTTTGAAGCGGATGAGGTCGCCTACTTCCTTCGAATCGATGAACCAACTCAGCGTCATCAGCATCTAAAAACAAAATAGACTTATCTAAACCTTGGGTCTGGATATTTAAGAGTGCGGCTGCTGTCTCCGTGATTGCGCCAGCTCTAATATCAATCACGATTGCGGCTCGCTCAACTTTGCTTGAGATCGTCGAAATTGCTTCAGCTACAAGCGATGGCGGTAAGTTATCCATCACATGATAACCCTCATCTTCTAAGGCACGGGCAGCCGTGGAGCGACCGGCACCGGACAAACCAGTGACGAAAACAATTCTCATTTAATTATCCTCACCTTCTGATTGTGGCAGAGATTCCGCTGTCGAGTGCAAATAAGCGTAAATATCTTCAGCTAATTTTGGACTTATTCCTTTAACCAACATTAGATCAGATACGCCCGCAGTTCTTAATCCAGTAGCGCCACCGAAGTGCTTAAGTAGCATTTTTCGTCTTTCCGGTCCTACGCCGACAATTTCATCCAAGATGCTCGCAACAGCTAACTTACTCCTGCGATTACGGTGATGAGAAATTGCTCGTCGGTGAGTTTCATCTCTTAATTGTTGGAGTAGATAAAGCGCTTGTGAATCTCTAGGAAGCATGATCGGCGTAGTCGCGGCTGGAAGCCATAACTCCTCTAGTCGTTTAGCCAATCCAACTACTGG
>WLEH01000183.1 GCA_009704345.1 Actinomycetota bacterium
AAGGAAGTAGGAGACTACTTCAAGAAAAAATACGGATACAAATCAGAGCATAAGTATGTTGAGCAATATTTAGCATTATTTGAAATTGGTTTGGAAAAGATCGAAGCTCAAGGTAAGGATGCGGAGAATTTTGCGTCGGCATTGAGATTTATTCTTGGCAATCCAGAGATGCTTGTAGTGGATGTCAAAGCTAGTGATGATGGCGAGATACTAGCAATTCACAATAGTCTCGAACATCCCATTTATCTTGCTTTTAATAGGGTGCTCAATCCTGGCGTTCGATTGATCTTGAGCGGGAAATCCAATAGCTCAATTATAAAAGTTAAACTTGAACGCGATGGAATTGAATTTAATAACTTATCGTTGGCTATTTGGAAAGATGCTACTATTCAATACAAACTCAAAGTCACGGGAGTTAAATGAAGCGCACCGTTGACAAAGAACAGTATTTCACACCGCCTGAGTTAGCTCAGGAGTGCATCTCATTAGTTGATCAGTTATATGGCCTTGATAAATTTGATTTGATTGTTGAGCCCAGTGCTGGGGATGGGTCGTTTCTTAATTTCTTGCCCAAGAAGGTAAGCATTGGAGTTGATATCGCGCCTCAGGCTCCCAACATTTTTAAATCAGATTTTTTGCAATGGTTACCTGAGAAACTAAAGGCGAATTCAAAGGTGCTTACCATTGGGAACCCTCCGTTTGGAGCGAGAGCATCGCTAGCGCTTAAGTTCATCGATCATGCTGCAGTGTTTTCAGATGTAATCGCATTTGTCTTGCCAATGAGTTTCAACAAATACACATTCCAGAATATGCTGGCCGCAAACCTTCACTTAGTGAAATCTATTGATTGTGCTGATGTGTACATGACGCCATCAGGTTCAATGAAAGTAAATACGGTTTTTCAAATCTGGGAGCGAAGACTTGAGGCTAGAAAAAAGATCGAACGCAAAATGAATCATCCTCACTTCAAGATGAGGCACGCTCATCTATCACGAACCTCAACGGATGAACTTGCTGAATTACGTAATAAGTTTGAGTTTGCGGTCGCTCAGGTTGGCTCAAATTTTGCCCCAAAAGACCCACTTTCGCTGGACAAGGGAAGCTATTGGTTTGTTGCGCCTCTGGTTAAAGGAGTTAGAGAGCGGTTTGCTCGAATGGATTTTAGCCACTTAGATGGGAAGAACTTAGCTCACAAAAGCTTATCGAAATCGGACATAATTGAAGCCTATGAAGTAGTGCTTGCTGCTGACGGCATTTCAATTGAAGATAAAAAGATCATTCAAGACGCCCTTTATTAAACATTGGAGAGGTCATGGGTTGGCAGCAAGAGGTAACTGAGGCGGAATGGTCGGAATGGCTGCGACTAGCTCGAAAATTCTCTAGCTCAAAAAAAGTTGTTACCTCACTTGGTGCTGAGGACTATGCCGCGACAGCTGTTGAGAAACTGCTGCTGCAAGAAACTAAGCCAGCCAATGTGGAGGCTTGGCTGGCACGAGTAATTAAAAACCAATACATCGATCGATTCCGAAAAATACAAGCTCGAGGTGGTGCTTCGCTCAGAGAGTTAACTGATCAAGAGTGGGAGAAAGAAATGATCTCCCACGCAACTGGCTCTCCTTCATTATTGATCTATCAGCAAGAAGAGATTGAAGAAGTGCTAGCGGTGCTTAACGACCGAGAAAAAGAGATACTGATCATGGCTGCGGCTGGCTATGACAATCAGGCTATTGCGATGTATTTGGACTATGCCTCCAACAAAGTTGTTGCCACCCGGCTTAAGCAGATCTCAACCAAGGTGAAAAAGGCGATTGAGGCTGCCGCCTCCCGCAACAGCTCAAATTAGCCAATCCCTAGTCAGGATGTGACCCATCCGGGCCAGTTTTTGGCCTTTTTGTGAGGGAAATAAATAGTTCATTGACTTTTGGCCACTTTCTTCGTTTACCCAAGTAGAGGGATAAAAAAGAAGAAAGGAAGACCTCAATGCATGTAAAGGCAGTACTAGATGTCGATCTAGTAGCAGTTGAATCAACTGACCAGGTAACGCTGCTGGTTGATTTAACTGCACCAACCAACCCAGGCCAAGTTAATCGGCCTGGCCAAGCAGTGCAGGTTGTGCTGGATAGATCTGGCTCAATGGCAGGAGCGCCACTGCAAGCAGCAAAGAACTCGCTGCTTAAGTTGGTAGATCGATTAGCACCGCAAGACTCTTTTGGGTTAATCGCGTTTGATGATTCAGCTCTAGTTGTGGTGCCGATGCGAACGGTGACAGATCATCATCTGCCAACTATCAAGAAAGCAATTAAGGATCTTGATACCGGTGGCTCAACTGATTTAGCAACTGGTTATCTGATGGGGCTACGTGAGCTAAATCGAGTGACCACGCTAACGGGCGGCACCTTGCTATTGATCTCAGATGGCCAAGCAAATTCAGGTGAAACTGATCCGAAGTTCTTCAGTGAGATTGCCCAGAAAGCTACTGAAGCGCTGATCACTTCGTCATCAATTGGTTTAGGAATTGATTATGACGAAAAGATTCTGGAAGCAGTTGCACAAGGTGGCGGTGGTGCGCATCGATTTGCCGCAACAGTTGATGAAGCAGTGGGAGCAATTGCTGCTGAAGTTAGCAAGTTGCTTGATAAAAGTGCAATTAACGCCATGCTGCGTCTTACCCCAACAGGAGTAATGACCCAAGCACCAGCAATTGAACTACTGCAACGCTTGCCATATTGGAAAGATGGCGAAACTTATGTAGTTCAGTTAGGTGATCTGTATAGCGGTGAGAATCGCAGATTCGTTATTGATATTCCACTCCCTGGCTTAGCGGCGCTTGGCTTATGCAAAATTGCCGATCTCACTGTTGAGTATCTGGATTTATCAGCAAAGCATGAAGTGTCTGTCACTATGCCGGTGAATGTGAATGTGGTGCCAGGTGATGTGGCAGCTGGGCGAATCGCTGATTCAGTGGTTCGGGCAGAGCGATTAATTCTGCAAGCACAAAGTGTGAAATCAGATGCGGTAGCAGATCTGCAATCTGGCAATCGATCAGATGCCGCAACGAAGTTGCGCTCAACTGCGGCGCGATTGCGCAGTGAA
>WLEH01000184.1 GCA_009704345.1 Actinomycetota bacterium
CACTTGGAGTTGCCGCTATCTCAACTGTGGTGGCAACTATTTATTCTAATCAAATGACTGCTGCATTGAGTAATGCCGGAATTTCACTACCAAGTGCGGCACAAGCTGAACTCACCGATTCGGTCGGTGCAGCAGTTGGTGTTACAACCACACTGACACAATCAGGGGAGTTAACAACTGGTGTTGCAATTCAGATCCAGCAGCTGGCAATTGATTCGTATATGACTAGTTTTCATACGGCTGTCTTAATTGGAGCGGCTGTAGTGTTGATTGCGCTTATTGTGATGGCTTGGCAGATGCCGAAAGTTTCCCACACAGCGCCTTGGCAACAAGCTACTGCTGAATCCAGCGATTAGTAATTGGTAACCTGCGGTCTCGACCAAATGCGCGCACGCTTATTTTGGTGCCGGGTGGATATTGGCGGCGTTTATATTCCGCCGCATCCACCAATCGAATTACCCGCTTTACTAACTGCGGATCGAATTGATTCAGCGCGGTTTGGTCTGCCTCGACATAGCTTTCCAGAATTTGATCAAGAAGTAAGTAATCAGGCAGCGAGTCTGAGTCTTTTTGATCTGGCCGCAACTCAGCTGATGGCTCTTTATTAATGCTGCTCGCTGGAATTGGTGGCTGTGCCCCGGTAGCAGCTGCCATTTGATTACGCCACTTTGCTAGCTGCCAAACCATAGTTTTTGAAACATCCTTAATCGGTGCAAATCCGCCAACCGCATCGCCATAAATAGTTGAATAACCAACGGCAAGTTCAGATTTGTTTCCAGTTGCGAGCACTAAATGACCCTCTTGATTGCTGATTCCCATCAAAATGGCACCACGGACTCGAGCCTGCAGATTCTCTTCGGCAAGTCCGCTGAATTTCAGCTGCGATAAATACGCATCAACCACATCTTGAATCGGTTCTATTCGAAACTCAATGCCGGTTCGGTGGGCTAACTCAGTTGCGTCAGCTAGTGAATGTGCAGAAGAATATTTGCTGGGCAGTGCAACTGCATTAACTCGATCGGCACCAAGCGCATCAACTGCCAGCGCAGCAACTACCGCGGAATCAATGCCACCAGAAAGTCCGAGTACAACAGATTTGAATTTATTCTTCTCAATGTAAGAGCGCAGGCCAATCACCAATGCTTGCCATACTTCAGCTAGCGGGTCTAGTCCAGCAGTGATTGTGTTTGCGAGGCTTCGCTCAAAAGTGGCTGTGCTGACCACCACCGAACTAGATGCAGTTGCAATAGGCAAGGTTAGGTCGGTCAGTAACAATTCTGGTTTAAATGAATTCGCTCGAGAGATTAAGTTGCCAGCCTCATCAACCACAAATGATCCACCATCAAAAACTAATTCATCCTGACCGCCAACTAAATTCACATAAGCGACGGTGGCGGCTAGCTCTTGTGCTCGTTTTGCTACTAAATCAAGTCGAGTATCAATTTTGCTTTGCTCATATGGTGAACCGTTAAGCACCACCATTAAGCCAACATTGTTTTCCTTAGCAGCAGCTACCGGCCCGCCGGTTTGCCAGATATCTTCACAAATTGCAATTGCCACATCAACATTTGCTACTCGAACTGTTACCGCTTCATTTCCGGGAGTGAAATAACGCTGCTCATCAAATACACCATAGTTAGGTAGATGGTGCTTGAAATATTTAGTAACAATTTTTCCTTGATGAAGTAATGCGGCTGCATTTCGATCATGATCTAAATAGCCAACAATTACCGGTAGGTCACCGCAGCCTTGTGCTACTAATTGCGCTGCTAAATCAGTTAGCGCGCTCAGCGCTGCTGCTCGAAAACTTGGTCGCAGGCTTAAATCTTCAATGGGATATCCAGTTAGCACCATCTCCGGGGCAACCAATAAATCTGCTTGCTTTTCCCAAGCAGATTGGGCGGCTTGCAGAATTAACACAGAATTAGCATGCAAATCCCCAACTGTGGGGTCTAACTGCGCCAATGCCAGCCTAAAATTGCCCATGAGGGTGAGCGTAATTGGTAGCGCTTCCCAGGACATAGAGGGGCGCGGCAAATGAGAACTCTTGGCAAGGCAGACTTAAGCCATGGATAAGCAAACAGAGTATGTGCTGCGGGCAATCGAAGAGCGCGACATCAGATTCGTGCGTCTTTGGTTCACTGATGTGCTGGGATTCTTAAAGTCCGTTGCTATTGCGCCAGCTGAGTTAGAAAACGCCTTCAGCGAGGGCATTGGCTTTGATGGCTCTGCAATTGAAGGCTTTACCCGAGTAACTGAATCTGACATGGTGGCTATGCCAGATCCCGCGACATTTCAGATGCTGCCTTGGCGCGGAGCGCAGCAAGGTGTAGCTCGTATGTTCTGTGATATTAAGCTGCCAGATGGCTCGCCTTCTTATGCCGATACCAGGCAGGTGCTAAAGCGAGCCCTTGATAAAGCTGGAAAAATGGGATTTACGTTCTATACCCACCCAGAAATTGAATTCTTCTTATTTAAAGGTGAGCGCGAGGAAGGAAAGCCACCAACCCCATCTGATAACGCTGGGTTTTTTGATCACACACCACAAGGCGCTGATAATGATTTCCGTCGCGCTGCAATTACCACACTGGAGCAGATGGGGATTTCAGTTGAGTTCTCTCATCATGAGGGAGCTCCGGGTCAGCAAGAAATTGATCTGCGCTATGCCGATGCGTTAACTACTGCTGACAACATTATGACCTTTAGATTGGTAATGAAAGAAGTGGCGCTGCAGCAAGGTTTGTATGCGTCATTCATGCCCAAGCCATTCCGTGAATATCCGGGATCAGGCATGCACACCCATATGTCGCTGTTTGAGGGTGATTCCAATGCATTCTATGAAGCTGGTGCTCGCTATCAGCTTTCAAAAGTTGGCCGTAGTTTTATCGCAGGCATCTTGACGCATGCCCCCGAGATCACCGCAGTTACTAATCAATGGGTCAACTCTTATAAGAGACTTTTTGGCGGCGGCGAAGCACCATCCCATGTTTGCTGGGGCCATAACAATCGCTCAGCATTAGTTCGGGTGCCGATGTATAAGCCAG
>WLEH01000185.1 GCA_009704345.1 Actinomycetota bacterium
GGCCGGTGCTTTAGATTTAGCAGCAGCTGGCTTTTTTGCGGCTGGTTTCTTCGCGGCTGGTTTCTTCGCGGCTGGTTTCTTCGCGGCTGGTTTCTTCGCGGCTGATTTGGCGGTTTTTTTGGTTGCAGTCTTCTTTGCTGTCGGCACCTGGGCTCCATTTCGGCAATAACAAGGCCCAAAGTCAAGTGCAGGCACTTGCTTTAGGCGGGGCAAAGTGTCTCATAGCCCAACGGATTTGGCTGGCTCAGACCCTCCTACCAGATCCCAGCTGCCTTCATTTGCTGCTTAAACGCCCTAACCTCCAGCAGGGTTTTCTGACTTGTCACATCTGCCACAGTCATACGGGAGCCGCGCTCACCATATGGCGCGCTCACCTGCCGCCAACCGGTTGGCCGAACCGATAGCTGTTTGCCAAGCAAGGCGATAAATATCTTGGCCTTATCTTCACCAAAACCAGGTAATCTTTTTAACCTAGCGAATAGTTCAGTGGCAGTAGTGACATCTTGCCAAACTCGTTCGGCCTTACCGCCATATTCATCATCAATAATCTGACACAACTTCTGAATCCGCTTTGCCATGGCAGCAGGAAACCGATGCACTGCTGGTTTAGCGCTAACAATTTCAATGAACTCTGATTCAGATAGTGCTGCGATTTTGGCAGCCTTTAGCTTTCGAACTTTCATCCGCTGCGCAATCAAGTAAGGACCAGCAAATGCGCGCTCCATCGGTTGCTGTTGGTCTAATACCATCGCCACTAACAACGCCAGCGGATCTTTGCTTAGTAGCGCATCTGCAGCCGGATTTTGGGCAATCTGAATCATCTGCACATTCTGGCACAAGTAGCCGAGATCAGCGTTTTATCAAACGCCCCCGAGCGGCAACCACTTCAGCCAGTTTGGATTTCACCTGCGTTAACTGTGCGCCAGCAACTGGATTGCTCCCATGCATCGTCGTGCGCCATGTTGCTTGCCAAGATGCGGTTACTTTAATTGGATAATTCGCTCGAGTTCGGTAAACATGGTTTACCTCAGTGGCAGTAGTAGTTGTGCTGTTGCCATCTTGGAAGTCATACCGGTAAGTTGCAGTTGCCGTAACTAAAACGACAACTCCGGCAACTGTGGTTTCATATGAAAAAGTATTTGGTGAGGTAACTTTTACTTGAGTAGGCAAGTTAACCAAGCTCTTGCTTGCCGGCCTTACTTTTAAAATTAACTCTGGTAAAAATCCAGTCGCAGAATCCAAAATCTCTTCTTGCACCTTCAAAATAGATTTTGGTCCAGCAGGACCAATACAACTAGTGCCACGAAGTTCCCAATCACTTGGTCGCCATAGCCCAGTATCTAAAAACCAAACTTGATAGCGGGTAGCGCCACTACTGCAGCTGTAACTTGCTGGCTTTGTGCAGTCAAACCCAAGATGCACTGGCTGATTGCTGGGATCCGGGCAGATTGACTGCAGGTGCCATCGGCAATTTACGCAACTTGCCGCTTTGCGCACCGTATCGCCGGCCAACGCAGCTTCGGACGATAACCACAGTCGCCCGGTTACTTGGTAGGAATTTTCATCCTGAGTAATCACTTCAACACTTGGATCAGCTAGTCCTATCCCACTTAGCACCAGCGTTGTAATTAAAATTTTGATCATCATCGCAAGATAATTGAAGATTTTTGAACTACCCCAATCGTGGCAACTGCTCAAATCGGGTTTAATTCGCAATAAGTGGCAGAATTCAGCCATGACTTCACCAAAAACAGCATTTGTCCTAAGCGGTGGTGGCTTGCTTGGTTCCACTCAGGTGGGCATGCTGCAAGCACTAATCGAAGCTGGCATCTCGCCTGACTTGGTGCTGGGTGCCTCTATTGGCGCCATTAATGGCGCTGGCTTTGCGCAGCAGCCAAATTCTGCTGGTGTCGCAAAGTTGACCGAGCTTTGGTTAAACGTGGCGGACCAAAGTCCGTTCAGCGGTTCCGTCGTGGAGCGAGTTTCAACATTAGCTCGAACTCGAGTATCGCTGTTTGAAAATGAATCACTGCGCACCTTGCTGCTAGCTCAGTTAAACGTGGCTGCGATTGAAGATTTACCAATTCAATTTGGCTGTGTTGCGGTTCGTATTCAAGATGCGAGAGAAGTTTGGTTTGAATCTGGCCCGTTAGTGCCAGCTATCTTGGCCAGCTCTGCCGCGCCTGGCATTTATCCGCCAGTTCATATAGGTGATGCTGACTATATGGATGGAGGCATTGTAAATCCAGTGCCTGTCGATCGGGCTCGTAAATTAGGTGCCACTCGAATCTTTGTGCTGCAAGTTGGAAAAATGGAGCAATCACTACCAGTGCCAACAAATCCAATTTCCAGCGCGCTAACTGCGCTTGAGATTGCCCGTCGTGCCCGATTTAATGCTGCGGTAGCTAAAGCGCAAGAAACTGCTGAGGTTTATCTGCTACCTACTGGTTCTAACACTATTTTGTCAGTGGATCGAGCTGCATTTGATCCACGCGAAGCAAAGCGAGTAATTGAGCGCATGGATTCAGCATATGATGCCACTCGCACCTTCTTGGCAAATCGATTTTAAGCAGCATTGGTAAATATCTGACTTCTTGCTGTTACTGGATCTATTTGCTGCTGCAGCAATCGATTAGTTAATCGAGCTGGCGAATTGCTACTATCTAAGGCTAACGATTTAGTTGCTGCGATTTGAGCTAACACCCAGTCTCCTAAATTCCAATAACAAAATGCCAACACGCCATAAGACATGGCAGCAGAATTATTTGGCAGCGAAACTGCACAACGTCGCAGATTCTCCGCAGCAGTTCGAAGTCGATCTGGCTTTGTCAGCACGCCAGCGATTGAGTCAAACAATTCATATTCCAACTCATTTCGAAGTTCCGGATCAGTTAAGGCGGCTGCGATACTAACTATTTGCGAGCCAGACAATGGCGTTCGGTACCAAGTGGAAATGACATCGATAAGTTCAGCTGCAGTCAAAATTCGCTCATTAGCTTCAAGCTCAACTTCTGGCAGCGGATGAGAATCTAACCGAGCCAC
>WLEH01000186.1 GCA_009704345.1 Actinomycetota bacterium
CATCAGCATGATTGAATCATTTGTTGAAGTGCAGCCATCACTTGAAATCCTGTTAAACGTGCTATTGGCGGCCGCAACAAGCATCTCGTTAAGATTTAGCGAACTAAGATCAGCATCAGTTGTAATTACTACCAGCATTGTTGCCAAACTTGGCGCAAGCATCCCCGCGCCCTTCGCCATTCCCCCAATCGAGTAGCCGCTGTTATTGAGGAATACCTCTTTGCGTTTACTGTCCGTTGTTAATATCGCTTGTGCCGCAAGCGCGCCATCATTGTCATTAGTTGAGGTTAGCGCGCCAATACCAACTCTAATTTTTTCCAAATCTAGTTGCTCACCAATAATTCCCGTTGAACACACTGCTATATCAATCGGCGCTAAACCAAGCTGCTCAGCCAGAACTTCGGCCGACTTATGAGTGACCGCAAAGCCTTCTGGCCCAGTGCAAGCATTTGCGCCACCACTATTGAGCAATATCGCTTTGGCTTTACTAGTTTTTGCTATCTGCTCAGACCATAAAACTGGGGCGGCTTTCACTTCATTAGTTGTGAAAACTGCAGCAAAATCAAAATTTGGTCCTAGGTTTTGAACTAGTGCTAAATCCAATTTGCCAGACTTTATCCCACAGGAGACACCCATGGCTCGAAATCCAGCTGGTTCAGAAACGCTCACGGGAAAACACCTACCGCTTTCAATCCAGTGTCGTATTCAAATCCAGCCATTAAATTGAGATTTTGAATTGCTTGTCCGGCTGCTCCCTTAATCAAATTATCAATAGCTGCGGTTATCACAACTTGATTAGTTCTTTGATCCACGGACACTTGAAAATGCGCGTTGTTTGTCCCAGCCACAGCTTTAGTTTGAGGTTGTTCTTGATCTGATAACAATTTGACAAACGAATTTCCCTCATAAAAAGCAATAAACTGATCTTGCAGTTCCTGATTTGAAACAGCTTTGCCTAATTGAACATGACTGACCGCAAGTATCCCTCTGGGCATCGGCGCAAGTATTGGGGTGAAGCTAACTTTTATTTCTCGATGAGACATATTAGTTAAGAATTGTTCGATCTCGGGAGTGTGTTGGTGTTTCCCGCCAACTTTGTATGCTGACATATTGTTCATGTTCTCAGCAGTAATTAAATTAGTCGAAGCTTTTCGGCCAGCCCCAGAAGTGCCCGACGTTGCAACAACATTGATGGTTTCAGGTGTAAAATCTGCGTTCTGCACAAAAGGCGCAAGGGAAAGATTTATCGCGGTGGCATAGCATCCAGGATTGGCAATTCGCTTCTGTGCTGAAATCTTCTCATAGTAACTTGGTATATCTGCTAATCCATATGTTAAGCCTCCAGCATGATCTCCGGAATAAAAATTTCGCCATGCAATGTCGCTCTTAAGTCGATAATCCGCACCCAGATCCACGACTAAAAGATGACCGGGCAACTGGTGTAGCAATTTACTTGATTCGCCATGGGGCAGCGCCAAGAAAACAACTTCAACCTGGGCAAAATCAACATCGGCAACAGCAGTAAATGCTTTCTGATCGAGGGTTAGATTTGGAAAAACTTTTGTAATTTGTTCACCAACCAGCGAATTTGCAACGGCATGGGTTAACTCCAACCCAGGATGCCCGGCAATTAGGCGCAGCAATTCACCACCGGCATAGCCAGAAGCGCCAATAACTACAGTACGTAACATGGCTGAAGTATACCATTTTTATTCAACAAGATGAATAAAGGGGGCTAATCTCGAATCGCCGCTTGGTACTGATTCTTCAAAATATCAAGGATTTTGCCCTTGAGGTTAGAAATCTCATCCGCTGAAAGAGTGTGGTCGAAGGACCGGAATTTCAGCGCCAATGCCACCGATTTGCTCCCTGACTGAATCTGTGAGCCTTGATAGATATCGAAAATCTCAACCGAATCCAACTCTTTGAGTTTTAACGAAGCGATAGACGTCAAGAGCTTTGCTACCGGAAGCCCTTCAGGTACTACGACTGCAAGATCTTCTTTTGCAACCGGATAATTCGACATTTCTTTTGCGGATACAGTTTTTGACGCAATCTGTGCGATCAAATCAAAATTTAGTTGAGCTATCGCAATACGACCTGGTGATCCAATTTCTTCTTGAATCTTTGGGTGCAATTCCCCCGCAACTCCAACCAGTTGATTTGATGCCCATATCTCAGCTGTGCGACCGGGATGAAATCCCAATGCTTCGCCAGCGCGAATTTCAAATTCGATCGAAAACTGATCCAGGATCGAACTTGCGATCGCAATGGAATCAGACCATTGCCAATTGGTTGATGTTCGTAACGGATTCTGTGTTTCTTTTTCGCCAGTTAAAAATATGGCGAGTAATACAGGTTGCTCAGGAAGTGATGAATCTATATCTAATAAACTAGATGAGTTCAGTGGAAGTTTGAGTTTAGGTAAAACCGATTTGGGTTTACCAATGAAAATACTTCCAATTTCGAAGATGGAAATGTTCGTATTTCCCCGACCTAGATTACGTTGATAAGCGGTCACTAATCCAGGTAAGAGAGAATTTCGTAAATAAGGTTCCTGCTCGGAGAGTGGATTGGCTATCTTTACCAAATTCTCCGGCGCACCATCAGCAAAAATATTAATTTGATCCAGTGAGCAGAATGGATAATTCAGGATTTCTGATAAGCCCGTAGCAGCCAAATAGGTACGGAGCTGTGCTAATAAACGCTGTTTTTCGGTCAGTCCTTTGCCTGCTGGGGCTACTGGTAACTTAGTTGGGATCAAATCATAACCAGTTACACGTAAAACCTCTTCGGCCAAATCATTTGTGGTTAATAAATCTGGTCGCCAGCTAGGCGCAGAAATTATTGATGGTTTTTGAGAATGAACAGAACATCCAATCGCAGAAAGGACTCGGATAACCTCAGTTGATGATAAGTCATAGCCAGCTATTTCATTCATTTTGTTAAAATCAAGTTCAATAGCTTTAAGTTCTGCAGGGTTCACAACGGAACTGCGTCCTTCTA
>WLEH01000019.1 GCA_009704345.1 Actinomycetota bacterium
ATCAATCGACCTCGATCGGATAGATAATCAGGTCTATCTTGATGTCGATTAGATCGCAGTTGCGCTAAACGGGAAATTTCATAGTTGTCCATAAGTTGGCACAGTAACAGATGAAATCGATCTCAACTAGTGGTGATTGCTCATTTTTTTTGCTCTACTCCAAACCAACTTTGATACCGACAGCAATACCCCCGAACGGGGTCTTTTGCTCTATAGCATTATTGAGACTGACAGCATGGTTGCAACCAAACCAAATGGTGTCCAGATATTTCGCTCGGCTTTGCTGCGAGAAACCAAATTAACCAGGGTGCCAATAGCAAAAAATGCCACGATTGCATAATTTGCTATTTTGCCTTGGTCCGCTGGGAGAAGCGGAGTAAAGATCCCAACTTGTGCTAGCACGTGACCCTGCATTGCCAGCAAAATCAAAACAGAAATTACGCTGGTAATTCGCAGCTTATTGGGCAGCCTGCCAATGTTTTGACCTCCGTAAGCATATTTACCCAGCGGTGCACCAAGCGCGATTGCCACTTGAAACGCAATCAGAATTGAAATCATCGCAACCAATAGCCAACTGGCCACAGACATTTCTTTGCCTCTCTACTTATTGAATACAAATTGTAATTACTATCGAATCAAAAGTCCCTATAATTCAGAGTGTATTTGAAATTTTAACTCCTGAGATTAAATCATTAGATAGAATTGCTTAAATACCAATGGCTAAGCTATCAACCTTGAATCAACAACTTCTTAGTTAAGATCCTTAGTTAACCAAAATGATACTAATCAAGTCACTTCTTGGACAGAAACTGATCGATCTCCTCTACCAAAAGATCACTCCCAGAAAGTGACATATGGTGATCGTCAAAATATAAACCAAGACCTTTTTTGGTAACAAAACAGAAGTCCTGATTGCAAAATTGATTTGCCGGATCAACAATCTGAACCTCAGTTGGCAGTAAGGATCTGAAATTCACTTTAGACAAGTATTCCGCTGACCATTCGCTGCGGAGCTTTCCAGGAATATCTGACATTTGACCCGTTTCTGATACCGCCAAATATTGATTAATCTTTACCTTAAGCGAGGGCGCCTGTAGCACAAGAATCACTTCTTTGTTGGCAGAAATGAATTCATTAATCATGTTTACCAAGGCTATTTGATAAATCTTGTCGCTGATGTATGAGTCATTGCGATAACTCAACACAACGGACTTTATTTCTGAGTTAGCATTTATTTCAGTAACTACTTTTTCATGCCATTTTCCACAAATAGATTTTATTTCTGACTCGACGCGGTAGTTATGCTTACATCCGCTTATCGTGTATTGCGTAATGCCAACTCGTTGCGGTTTAAGGTACTTAGCCAGGGAATAGGAAAGCTCTACCGCATGACTATTGCCAACAACTGCAACTTGTGCGGGATTAGCAAAATAGATGCAAGGTAATCTTGTGAGCGCTTCATCTGTCTGAGGAAAATGACATTGTTCTCGTTTCGGACTTGATTTAATAGTTGAGTAAATTGAATTTTTTTGCCCATTATCTTGAGATTCCTTAACTGGAGGCAGGGAGATGCCAACTAAAACCAATAGCAGTGAGCCTACAGCGGAGAAGATTAAATTAGATTTTGCTTTAACTTTGCTTCGATCTCTGAATGGCTTTTCAACTAACTGCCAACTTAAGTAGGCTAGAAGCAGCACAATACCAATCAAGATTAGGTAATTAACACTACTAAGTTCACCAATGGTTCTATATCTTGCAAAGGCAAAAACTGGCTGATGCCACAAATATGCACTATAGCTAATTAAGCCGATGCCAACAAAAATTCTATTGCTCAACAATCTGGCAACTAGTACATCTGAATCTAGATAATAAATTAATAGCGCTGTACCAACAGTGGGAATCAGTGTGTACAGGCTCGGAGTGGGTGTGTCTTTGTTGAAGGTAAATATTGAAATCAGAATTAAAATTAGGCCAATCCAACTTGCCAATTCTCGCTGGGTCTTGGTAGCGAAATTAGCGGTCTTATGCCGGAGGAGAAGTGCAGTGAGCGCGCCCAGCATTAACTCCCAGGCACGCGTTGGGAGTAGATAGAAATTGGCAGATTGGAATTCGCCTGCTGCGTATTGCGCCAGTGTCAAACTAAATAAGAGGATGATGCTGAGGATTAAGATAATTTTCTTCTGGCCAAGGCGCCATATTGCAAAAAGCAGAATTGGATAAAACACGTAAAACTGTTCCTCAACTGCAAGGCTCCACGTGTGAAGCAGTGGTTGAAGTTCGGCTGCGGTATCAAAATAATCACTCTCTTGCCAAAAAAAGATGTTTGATGCAAATAGTGCAACCGCAACCAAACTACCTGCAAGTTCAGCAAAATCAGAAGGCGCCATTAAGAGCCAACCAAGTATTACTGAAACAAGGCTAACTAGAAAAAGTGCAGGAAGAATTCTTCGCATTCTTCGTTCATAAAAGTTTTTTAAGGAAAAATTTTGTTTCTCTATGTCATTAACTAAAATTGATGTGATTAGAAAACCACTAATCACAAAAAACACATCTACGCCAATATACCCACCGCTAAATGCAGAGAAACCAGCATGAAAAAAAATTACCGGTAGTACAGCAATCGCGCGTAGCCCATCAATTTCTGGTCGGTATTTCAAGGAAGTGGTTGCGCTAATTTCCAATTCTCTTTTCTAGCCCAAGCAACAGTAATGTCAACAGCAATAAAGGCAGCCGCTATTGTCCATCCTACAAGTGCACCGGTAGCTAAGTCAGTAATCCAATGATGTCCGAGCATGATTGATCCAAGTGACATAGTCACAGTTAGTGCAACTGCTATTCCTGCGCCGATTGCGCTTGCAAAATGTGACCATGCACCTTTGCGAGATAGTAGATAAAGCAGCACCAACCAACTAAATGCAGCATTAGCAGCATGGCCAGATGGAAATAACCCAATTTCGCCTAGGGTATCTGGGTTGAGAAATCTAGGCTCGCCAGTAATTGGCCTGCTTCGAGCCATAACTAATTTCATCGCTGCCACCACCACGTTAAGAGAAAGTGTTCCCAGCACAACTAGCACGATCGGATGCCAAGATCCAGTAGCTCGAAATAGCCAGATTGCGGCAATCAGCAACACCCCAACAACGATCGCTCGCTGACCCAACAGAATCATCAACTCCGCTAAATCGCGCATCCAAGTGCCACGTTCAACTCGCAGCGCTAATCCGGATTTATCCAAGCGCAGAATCCAAGCTCGCTCTAACGCCACTTCGTATGTAGTCCAGGCAGCCGCAGCGGCAGATGTAACTGCAATAAAAATGAGCAGCAGCCGACGGCGATCGATGGTTAGCAAATTACCCATTTCATTTAACATATTAATTATCCATTAGTTAACTGTGGGATCTTGCCATTACCCCAAGATAGTGGAAACAAGTAACGCCTTAATCGTATGGAGTCGATTCTCGGCTTGATCGAAAGCAATATTGGCGCTGGATTGAAAAACTTCATCAGTTACTTCTAAGCCGCCGGTAAAGCCAGCAATTGCTGCAGCTTGTTTGCCAACATCCGTATTTTCATCATGATAAGCCGGTAGGCAGTGCATAAACTTTGCGTTTGGCGCAGCGTGCTTCATGAGTTCTGTATTCACTTGATAGGGCAGAAGTTGCTCTATTCGAGATTGCCACACTGAATTAGGTTCTCCCATGGATACCCAAACATCAGTGTGCACGAACTGACTATCAGCAACGGCCTGTTGGGCTGATTGGGTTAATTGAAGTTGTGCCCCGGTAGTTTTTGCAATCTTATTTGCCTGCTCAATTAATTCTGCCGTTGGCCAAAGCGCAGTTGGCGCAGCAATGCTGAAATTCATGCCCAGCATTGCTGCGGTTATCAGAAACGAATTTCCCATATTGTTTCGAGCATCACCTAAATAGCAGAATTTAAAGTTAGTTAAATCTGGCCCGGCAACTTCGCGCATAGTTAGTAAATCTGCCAGCATCTGGGTGGGGTGCCATTGATCAGTTAAGCCATTTATAACTGGGACACTGGAATTGGTGGCAAGTGTTTCCACGGTATTTTGGGCAGCGCCGCGATACATGATTGCGTCATACATTCGACTCAATACCTTGGCCGTATCGGCAATAGATTCTTTATGGCCTATTTGGGCGGAGTTTGGGTCAAATACCGTAACGCTGCCACCTTGTTGCGCCATTGCAACTTCAAATGCTGCTCTGGTTCGAGTTGAGGTTTTTTCAAAAATCAGTGCAACGGATTTGCCGATTAACTTCTGAGCCTCGCTGCCTTGCTTGGTTGCAGCCTTCAGATTAGCTGCTAGATCTAACAGGGCGAGAAATTCTTCAGCCGTTAAATCCAGCTCTTTGGTAATTGACTTGCCCAGCAGTGAATTCATTAACGAATTGTGGCAGAGGGAAAACTAGGTGGGATTTGCTGGGTGGGTTAACCCGCATGTCCCAGGATTGGGGCATCAGCAGCCAGTTCAGCCGTATGGCTGATCTTGGGTAGGGCGGCGGCTGGCACTTTGGGGTAAAGCGCCTCGCGCTCTTCTTCAGTAAGTCCACCCCAGACGCCATATGGCTCTCGGGCGCGAATTGCATAATCAGCACACTCCACCTTGACTGGGCAGCCAGCGCAGATGGCTTTGGCGGCTCGATCTCGGCGCAGTCTGGCCATTCCTCGTTCATTCTGGGGATGGAAGAAAACGTCTGGATCAGCGGTTCGACATAAGCCTCGCTCTTGCCAGGTCCAGACCACATCGTCTGGCACTTGGGACAGCGGCTGCTGCGGCATCAAAACTCCTAGTTAGTAAAGAGGTTCAATCCAAATCAGACGCTAAACATAGTTCGGCTGAATCTGGAAATCTAGCCCCCCTCCTTAGTGGTTGATGAGAGACGCTGTGCTATGCGTGCGCCGGCTCCGGTTCTCAAAGTTTCGCTCTAGACTCATGAGAATGAGCAGCTCAATCGATCAAGCACTACAACCAATTTCTGATCTGAAACTTGACGACGGCGATCACGAAAAGTTTGCGCACTACGTTAAGAAAGAAGATATTGTGGAAAGCGCAGTAACTGGTAAACCAGTAATTGCGTTGTGTGGCAAAGTTTGGGTACCTAATCGAGATCCACAAAAATTTCCAGTGTGTCCGCAGTGTCAAGAGATATATAACCAATTAAAACCAGAATGAAATTAACTAAAGTTTGGCTTAGCTTCGTTACTGCAATTTCAGTAGTAGCGGTGATGGTGTTACCCAGTTGGGGTAATGAGCCAATCACCCCAATAACTGAAACCACGCCATCGGCTATTCCGGCGCTGCCGGTAATTACAGGCTGGTTGCCATATTGGGATGACGCCCCAGGAACTGCCACCATCATCGCTAACGGTGACATCATCGCTGAAGCTATGCCATTTTGGTGGAGCACGGTGGGAGATACCAATTCGGTTTCGCTGCGCATAAAGAGCACTGGCACCACGTTAGCTAAACGCACCAGATTGATTAATCAGATGAAAACTGCTGGGATCAAGGTGCTGCCGACAATTACTGATTCAACTTGTATTGGCACTAGTCCATCAACGTTGCCAGCAATTTTTGCCTCAGATCAAAAGCGCGCTAACTACATTAATCAGATAATCGCACTAGCAGCGCGCGAAAACTATGACGGCATTGATTTAGATCTTGAGTGCTTTATGTATGAATCTCGACTATGGAGTAGTTATCAAGCGAACTGGGTCAAGTTCGTTGCTGAACTTGGGGTGGCACTGAGATCTCAGGGTGATTTGCTCTCAATGACCACCCCACCAATTTATTCTGATACCACTGGCTACTGGGTTTATTCCTGGAAGCAGATTGGGCCGCATATTGATCGGTTGCGGATCATGGCTTATGACTTTTCTACTGGTAATTCAACATGGGATCCCAGCGATAGATCACAAGGTGATGGCGCAATTGCCCCGATGGAATGGGTAAAGCGCATTGTTAATTATGCAGTTAGCGTGGTTGAGCCCAGTAAAATTTGGTTAGGCGTGCCAGCCTATGGCCGCAATTGGGTAACAGCAGTTGATGGTGCTTGTCCAACTGTTGGTGAAGTGCCGAATTTAGATCGAGTGGTTTGGACTAGTAAAGAAGTATTACCCAAACTCGCTGAGTTAGGGGTGACCACGCCATCGCGCTATCACTCAATTCATCGAGAGCGCACTTTGATTTACCAACGCACCTTCACTGGCACAAACAATGCCGGGGCACCACGTAATTGCACCATAACTAGAACTGTTTGGTGGCAAGATGCTCGAAGTCACTTTGAGCGATTAAAGGTTGCTCGCGATGCTGGCATGGCTGGTATTGCAGTTTGGCGATTAAATGGCGAAGAAGATGAAATGTGGAATCGCACACGTCCATTCGCCCAATCAATTTCCGAGCAACCGTTATTAGTGGAGTTAAAACCACCTTCGCCAACCAAGTTAGGTGAAACAACCACTCTCACCGCTGCTGTTCGCGCCACTACTTCAGTGGGCGCATCTAGATCTGTTGCCAATGTGCCAGTTAGATTGCAGCAGCAAAACCCAGATAAATCTTGGAGCGATGTAGCAACCGCAAGAACTGATGCCACTGGTAACGCACTTTTTACTATAAATGCCATCTTGAATAGATTCCGAGTTAGCACCGATCCGGTCGTGGGCACCTGGAAATCTGCCACCTCAACCGAAGTGCTGCCAGTAATTGCCCGCAGTGTTGGGATTACCAAGATTTCAGCTCAACCCACAACGAAACGGGGCTTTCAGGTAACTGGCACCGTTACGCCTGCCGCACTGGATAACCCAATTGAGCTACAACAACGAGTCAATCGCAGGTGGGTAAGTATTGCCGCAATTGCGTTATCGGAAACTGGTGTGTTTGCATTAAAGTGGAACCAGCCACCGGTGGGCACGCACAACCTACGGTTAGTTAGCGCAGCATCGCCGAACTATCCAAACCTGAAGTTGCCGCTAGGCAAAATAACCGTTAAGTAATTTCTGGATATCGGTAGTTAAAAATTTGGATTTGTGTAAGTATCGCTAAGTGAGCAATATGAATACCGCAGTGCTGCCAGAGATCTCAGTTGAGTTGAGCCTGCCATTTGTCTGCACGGTGTGGAATGACCCGGTTAACTTGATGAGTTATGTCACCCATGTCTTTATGGCTTATTTTGGCTATCCCAAAGAGTTAGCGGAAAAGTTAATGCTGCAGGTGCATCATGAAGGCCGGGCTTATGTCTCTCATGGGGATCGCGAAAAAGTGGAACGAGATGTGGCCGCAATGCATGAGTATGGGCTGTGGGCAACCATTGAAAAGGCAAATTAGTGGCGCATGCATTTAACCGAACATTGACCGGAAAAATAGCCGGTCGATTAGATCCAGTTGAGCAGGCGTTGCTGCGATCACTGGTGTTGCAGTTAGCTCAGCTGCTGCATGAAACTGATGACTCGGCATCACAAGATCCACTTGCTCAATTGGTGGGAATTCAAGAGTTAGCAGAGCGGCCAGAAGATCCAGCACTGTTGCGATTGTTTCCAGATGCTTATCGAGATGATGAGTCTGCCGCTAATGACTTTCGCCGCTACACCCAAGCCAGATTGCGCGAAACTAAAACAAATCGAGCTGATGCGGTGATTGAAATTCTGGATCGAGCAGATAACAAAATTGAGCTATCTGACGCGGAAGCGCAAAGCATGCTGGCGGTAATGAACGATACGAGATTGGTGCTCGCGAGCCGATTGGGATTAACTGATGAGCTTAAGTTAGATGAGTTGCTACTAGCTGAAGCAGATCAAGGTGGCGTGGCACATTTATATGAATGGCTAACCTGGTTACAGGAAACATTGGTGCGCGCAATTATGCAAAAAAATTAGGGCCGCCCTTTTGGGACGGCCCTAATTCAATTAGCAATTAATGCTTTGCTTCAACCTTTGCGAAGCTTGGATCATCTTCCATGCTCTTTAGTCGAGCAATCTTGAAGATGGTTAGACCAAATAGGCACTTAGCCAAAATGTCAGCAATGGTGTAACCAATCTGACGTGCTACGAAGCCGTCCGAACCGGTGAAGAATTCGGAACCAGTCCAATCGCCAATCATTGGGAACATGTAGGAGATTGGATAGACGCCCCAGGTAGCAATTAGCAAAAGACGTAGTCGGCCAATTGTTGCCTTAACAGCAGCTGGCTGACCTTCTAGTGACTTGGTTAGCTCTACGAACAATACGTACAGGATGTATACGAAAGGTAGTGTTGATAGGAAGCCCCAAATTGCCTTTGGTCCTAGCTCAGATGTGATTTCACCTGGGTAACCCAAGATGATCATCAGCGCTGATGCTGGAACTAGCTTGGTTAGAAGTGAGGAACGACGTGCAGCTGGTAGTGATAGCACTGCAACAACTTCAACTAGAAGTAGTGGCACAGTCAACAGCCAGTCTACGTAGCGATAAGCCTCATTGAATACTTCGTTTCCAGCTGCTGCTTCTTTGAATGAATCAAAGATGCGCCAGTAGTGATAAGCCGCAATGAATGTCACCATTGCTGACGCAATTAGTGCCAAACGATATTGTGGCAATACGCGTGGCTGAGCCACCAACATAAATACGGTTGTTGCCAACATTGATGCTAAACCAAGTGACAACGAGTTATAAATCAGATCGAACTGACCTTCAGAAATTCCGAATGTCTGTCCGCCAGTGATTTTGATTGTTGCAAAATCCACTCTGCCTCCAGCAGGTCGAGACGAGCCGCGTGCCCGTCCAGTCGCGGCTTTTGGCCGCGGCACTCCCATACACTCTCACAGATTCCCCAAGTTGGGCAAGTTATGAATAAGTTTCTGAGGTGAATTCTTTTCTTCCCCCATGGCCAGCCTGGGGAAAACCCGCTGGCCCCCTACGCTTTAGCCGTGAGAGACGCGCCGATTGGTATCTTGGATTCTGGGGTTGGTGGCCTGACCGTGGCCAGATCCATCATCGACCAGCTGCCGCAAGAGTCCATTTATTACATTGGCGATACCGAACATGGCCCCTACGGGCCGCGGCCGCTGGCCGAAGTTCGGGAATATGCACTTGCGATCATGGATCATTTGGTTGCATTTGGAGTTAAAGCAATTGTGATTGCATGTAATACCGCGAGCGCTGCGGTGTTACATGATGCCAGAGAGCGATATCAGATCCCAGTTATTGAAGTAGTACGTCCTGCGGTAAGGCGAGCAGTATCAGTTACTAAAAATGGCAAAGTCGGCGTAATTGGAACTGCCGCGACCATTAAATCGGGTGCATACCCAGATGCATTTGCGGCAGCACCAAATATCGAAGTGATTACGAAAGCCTGCCCGATGTTTGTTGAGTTTGTAGAGCGCGGTGAAACTACAGGAGAAGAAGTAATTCAGATCGCGCATGAGTATTTGGACGATTTAGTTGAGCGGGGAATAGATACCCTAGTTTTAGGCTGCACCCATTACCCGCTGCTAACCGCAGTTATCTCGTATGTGGTTGGCCCAAAAATATCTTTAGTTTCCAGCGCTGAAGAAACTGCACAGGATCTTTTCCAAGCACTCCTAGAAAAAAATCTATTGCGACCATCTGGCTCAACACCACCAATTCATGTTTTTGCCGCAACAAAAAATGCCGCACAGTTCCAAGAATTAGCAAAGCGATTCTTGGGACCAGTGGTGCAAAGCGCAACGCAAGTTTCCATCTAACGAAAGAAATCATGACCAGATCAGACGGCCGAAACGCCAATCAATTACGTCCAGTGACGTTCAATATCAACTGGACCTCCGCGCCAGAGGGTTCTTGTTTAATTGATGTAGGTAATACCCGCGTGCTTTGTACCGCATCAGTTTCTCCTGGTGTGCCAAGATTTAAAAAAGATTCAGGCGAAGGTTGGATCACTGCGGAATATTCCATGTTACCCAGAGCTACTTCAACTAGAAGTGATCGAGAAAGCGTTAAAGGAAAGCTTGGTGGTCGCACGCAAGAGATTTCACGCTTAATTGGACGCAGCATTCGATCTATTGTTGACATGAAAGCACTTGGTGAAAATACCATTGTGATTGATTGTGATGTGTTGCAAGCAGATGGCGGAACTAGAACTGCAGCAATAACTGGTGCTTATGTTGCACTCGCCCTTGGTCTTGATACTGCAACGCAGCGTGGATTGCTTGATCCGGCTGGAAAAGTTTTAATTGATTCTGTTGCAGCAGTAAGTGTTGGCATAATTAATGATGAGATCAGATTGGATCTGCATTACGACGATGATGTGGCAGCTGATGTTGATATGAATGTAGTAATGACAGGCGCTGGCAATTTAGTTGAAGTACAGGGAACAGCTGAAGGAAAAACTTTCCATCGTGCAGCTCTAGATCAGATGTTGGATTATGCCGCTGCTGGCTGTGTTGATTTAACTAAATTACAACTAGCTGCACTAAATAAATGAAACCAATAGTTGTTGCCAGCACCAATGCGCATAAGATAAAGGAGATTGCTGCCATCCTCAAACCATATGGTTGGGATGTGAAATC
>WLEH01000002.1 GCA_009704345.1 Actinomycetota bacterium
CTCAACCACAATAAACAATTTAGATCAATTGTCTGTTGGTTTTCCACAATGTAGTTAGGACTTTTTTGGAGCCCCCCGTCAGGATTGAACTGACGACCTTCCGCTTACAAGGCGGATGCTCTACCACTGAGCTAGGGAGGCATGCTTTTTGATCAGCAAGGCGGAATACTAGCCACTATGAAACAGCAACTCACAGCCACCGTGGTCGATCCAGATCTGCTGTTTCTGCCCTGGGAAATTCCGCTGGAACAGTGGGATGAAGAGACGGTTGCCCCGATCGCAAGAGGTATTTCGCGGCACATCGTCCGATTTGTAAAAGTAAATAACGCAATTTATGCAGTAAAAGAAACCGTAGATGAATTCGCATTGCGCGAGTACCAGATGCTCACCAACTTGCAAGAACTTGATGTGCCATGTGTTGAACCAGCGGGAGTAGTGCAAGGTCGAACTGACAAAGAAGGAAATCCGCTTGGTGCTGCACTGCTAACTAAGCACTTAACCTTTTCACTTCCCTACCGAGCACTATTTTCAACCACACTACGACCACAAGTAGCAGAAAAATTCCTTGATGCTCTTGCCCTGCTTTTAGTTCGACTGCACCTAAATGGATTCCTATGGGGCGATTGCTCACTTTCAAATACCCTGTTTAGAAGAGATGCGGGATCATTTGCAGCTTATCTGGTTGATGCTGAAACTGGTGAATTGCATAACAAACTAACTGATGGCCAGCGAACGCATGATATCGAAAATGCCCGAATCAATATTGCCGGCGAATTGTTAGATTTGGAAGCTGGTGGCTTACTTCATCCATCAATGGATCCAGTCGAAACGGCAAACTCAATTATCAGCAAATACCAATCACTCTGGCAAGAGGTGACTGAACCAGTTGTGGTAACTCCGGGTGAAAGATTCAAGTTGTACAACCGAATTACCAGATTAAATGAACTTGGCTTTGACGTTACTGAAATCAAAGCAGAATCAAGTGATGGTCAGGTTTATATGCGACCGGTGGTGCTTGAACCTAACTTCTATGCCCAAAAACTTGCTGCCTTAACTGGGCTTACCGTTGAAGAGCAGCAGGGCCGGGCATTGATGAAGGATCTGGAAGATTTCCGCAGCAAGCACAATATTTCAGTTGAGAATACAAACATCGCAGCACATCGCTGGGTAAGCGAAAGGTTTAATCAAGTTGTTGCAAAAGCCCCGGCTGAAATGCGAGCGAAATTCACACCAGCTCAGCTCTATTATGAAATTTTGCAATATCGATGGAAAATTTCCGAAGAATCAGGTCAAGATATAGGAATTAGGCCAGCAGCAGATGAGTACATTGAGAAAGTATTAGGTAGTAAACCAGATGAACAAGCAATCATTGGAACTAATGAACCTGATGATGGTTCAGAAATTGAAAACACTGCTGCAATTCGAATTATTGCGGATTAAGCCCTCTTGATTCGATTCATCTCATAGAGCGCAATAGATGCCGCAACGGATACATTTAGCGATTCAACTGATTTGCTAATTGGAATGCGCACCAAGAAATCGCACTGTTCTGAAATCAACCGGGAGAGACCTTCTCCTTCAGCACCAACTACTAAAACTAAATCAGCATCTAATTGGTCTCTACTGAGCGAATCAAGTTCAAGTTTGCTATCACCAGTAAGCCCAATAACCAATGCGCCAGCATCTTGATATGCCTTAAGCTGCCGAGTTAAATTTGTGACTTGCGCTACTTTGATTCGCGCTAGTGCGCCAGCTGAAGTTTTCCAAGCAGCTGCCGTAACACCAACACCGCGACGCTCACCAACCACAATGCCAGCTGCACCAAATGCCGCAGCAGATCGAGCGATGGCACCTAAATTTCGCGGATCAGTTATTGAATCCAAAACAACTATCGGTCCATTACCAAGAAAACTTTTTGCATCCGCATATTCATATGGTGCAACCTTCAACACAATTCCTTGATGCGCACCATCGGCTGTCATGCGATCTAAATCAGTTCGATTGCCCATAAGCATTTCAATGCCCTGAGCTTTGGCAAGCGCAATACATTCTTGAATTCTCGGATCTGAATCCATCCGCTCCGCCATGATCAACGCAGTTGCTGGAACTTTCTCCCGAAGTACTTCAACCACTGAATTGCGACCAAAAACTAAATCTTTACTGCTACTACTTCTAGGGGTGGCGCGAGTAGTTTTAGTTCGTTTCTTTGCCCCTGGTGCTTGATAGGCCTTGTGATTCTTGCGATCTTTAGCTTTTGGGGTAGCGCCTTTTCCCTTTAATCGATCACGATTCTTTCCACCGGTGCCAGGGCGAGCTTTTCCAGTTCGCTTTGCGGTTAGTTTTGGTTTAGCCATTAGCGCGTAATACTCCATCTGACCCCAGTTGCGGTGTCTTCGATTGTTAAACCTGCAGCAATAAGTTTGTCACGCAGGGCGTCCGCAGTTGCGAAATCTTTTCGAGCACGTGCTGCTTCTCGTTCAGTTAATAATGCCTGCACTAATCCATCAATTATTTGATGGGTATTTTCAGTCGCAATTGCTCCTTGACTCAATCCCAAAACATTCAACATTTCAATTACTTCAGTTAATGCAAGTCTTAATGAATCAAGATCATTTTCAGCTAATGCTGTATTGCCACGACGAACCGTTTCATACAGCACACCTAGCGCAATTGGTAGATTTAAATCATCATCCATTGCGGTAATAAAATCTTTTGGCAGTGAACCATCTGATACCTCAATTAATTCCTGCCCGCGAGAGACAAAACTAGTGATTCGATTAAATCCAGTTGCAGCTTCAGTAAGTGCGGCCGGCGAGTATTCCAACATAGATCGATAGTGTGCACTTAGAAGGTAATACCTCAGCTCCATGCCACTTACTAACTTAAGTACTTCCTGCACCTGCAGCGAATTGCCAAGCGATTTACTCATCTTCTCGCCTGATTGTGTTACCCAGGCTGAATGTAACCAACGCTGCGCAAAGTTATCTCCTGCTGCTTTAGATTGAGCAATTTCATTTTCATGGTGTGGGAACGCTAGATCTAATCCACCACCATGGATGTCAAACTTCTTGCCCAGGTAAAACCTTGCCATCGCGGAGCATTCGATATGCCATCCCGGTCTTCCTTCACCCCAAGGCGTGGGCCAGGTTGGCTGATCTTCAACTTTTTTCCAGAGCGCAAAGTCATGTTTGAAATGCTTGTTGCGCTCGGCGCTATCTTCACTCACCATTAATTGATCGAGTTTTTGATTGCTCAATTCGCCGTAAGCTGCATATTTGTCCACGGCAAAATAAACATCACCATCAATTTCATATGCCATATCTCGATCAATCAAATCTTGAATCAGTTCCACCATTTGCGTAATGTGTCCAGTTGCTCGTGGCTCCACACTTGGTGGCAATATGCCCAGCGCGTTGTAGGCATTAGTGAATTCTCGTTCATAGTGTGCTGCTACTTCAAACCAGGGACGATTCTCATGCACTGCAGTGTGCAAAATTTTGTCATCAATATCAGTTACATTTCTGACAAACCGAACTTCAAATCCGTTATGGCTAAACCAGCGACGCAGTAGGTCAAACACAACTGCAGCGCGCATATGGCCAATATGTGGATTGCCTTGCACGGTAGCGCCGCAGACATACATTGATACTTTGCTTGCTTCGATTGGAATAAATTCTGAAACATCACGAGTGAGAGTGTTATAAAGCTGCATTACCTATAACTCACTAACGCTGAGGCAATTGCGGCAATTCCTTCACCGCGACCAGTAAAACCAAGTCCATCAGTGCTGGTTGCGGTTAAACTAACTTGCGCGCCAAGTGCGGCAGTTAGCGCTGCTTGCGCTTCTAATCTGCGAGTTGAAATTTTTGGTGACTGGCAAATAACTTGCACTGCCACATTCTCAATTTTGAATCCGGCATCAAAAACAAGTTTCGCTACTTGCTGCAATATTTGCGCACCAGTTATTGCTTCATTAGTTGGATCAGCAACCCCAAATATCGTGCCCAGATCACCCAATCCTGTTGCACTTAGTAAAGCTTCCGCTACGACATGAGCTGCGACATCACCATCAGAGTGACCGCTTAAGCCAGCATGATCGGGCCAATGCAGTCCAGCCAGCCAAAGCGGTCGGGACTGGTCTAAGGGATGGACGTCTAAAGAAATACCTGTTCGCACAGGTGCAGGTTAGTGGGCCGGGTCAAGTAACAGTGCTTGCAGTTGGTCTGCGACAACAGTTTCATTCTCGCCCTCAACTACAACGCTCACGCTCTCGCCACATGCCACTCCCAATGACATTACCTGCAGAATGCTGGCACCATCTGCTGTCTTTATGGAACCGTCAGCTGCAGTTTTAGTCAGGTTTACCTTGCATCCAGAGGCAGCCACGGCTTGCACGAACAACGCTGCTGGTCGAGCATGCAGACCAACCTCAGCGGCAACTACGGCTTCAAACTCGACCATCTTGGTCCTCCCAAAAATATGTGTGGACATATCTAAGCGGTTCATGGCACAATAGTCACTTCTGTGAGACAAATAGTCACAAATGTGCAGGAGCAGCATGACAACCATCACGCCATTAATCTCACCTGAAACTGGCTCGCTTGAATCGGATAAAGCGGCCGCCCTAGCTGCGCTGGAATCAATGCTGGCAATTAGATCATTTGAAGAAGCGGTTGATGGCTTGTTCGCTCGCGGCTTGATGCATGGCACTATGCATTTATCAATCGGCCAGGAAGCCAGCGCAACTGGTATTTGTGCGGCACTAAAACCAACTGATTACATCACCAGCACGCATCGTGGCCATGGTCATTGCATTGCTAAAGGTGCTGATCTAACGCGCATGATGGCAGAGCTACTCGCAAAACAAACTGGTTATTGCCGAGGTCGTGGTGGCAGTATGCATATTGCTGATACTAAAACTCGAAACTTAGGTGCAAATGGAATTGTTGCCGGTGGCATTCCAATAGCGGCAGGTGCTGCGCTCGCGCAGAAAATGCGCGGCGAATCAAATGTGGTGGTTAGCTTCTTCGGTGACGGTGCTACAAATGAAGGGGCATTTCATGAAGCACTAAACCTTGCCGCAATCTGGGATCTGCCAGTTATTTTTGTTTGTGAAAATAACAAATATGGAATGTCTAATTCAACTGAGTTAAGTATGCGCGTGGAGAAAATTTCTGATCGAGCTCTTGCCTATGGCATGGTGGGAGTAACAGTTGATGGCAACGATGTAAATGAGGTTTATCAGGCAGCAGTTGCTGCCGTTGAGCGAGCACGAAGCGGCAACGGACCAACATTGATCGAATGTGAAACCTATCGCTGGAAGGGCCACTCCAAGAGTGATAAGAATTTGTATCGAACTAAAGAAGAAATTGATGAATGGAAAGCAAAAGATCCAATTGTGCGTTTCCAAGAAACAATTCTTACTTCCGGACTGGTAACGCAAACTGAAATTGAAGAATTAACTGCAAAGGTTCGAGAAGCAACCCGAGATGCCATCAAAGATGCCTCTGCAGCGCCAGATTCTGATCCGGCAGAGTTGCTAACCAGTGTGTTTCGTGAGGTGAAGTAATGACTGATCGCATCATTACTTACTCCGAAGCAGTGAGAGAAGCAATTAGCCAAGCGATGGATGCTGATCCGAATGTCTTTATGCTTGGCGAAGATATTGGAATTTATGGCGGTGCATTTGGTGTCTCTGGTGATCTTTATCACCGCTATGGCGCTGAACGAATCCGCGATACCCCAATTTCTGAATTAGGAATTGTTGGCGCTGCAGTTGGTGCCGCGCTGGTTGGTATGCGACCAATTGTTGAAATTCAATTCTCTGATTTCACCGCACAGGCTATGGATCAGATTGTTAATCAAGCCGCCAAAATTCACTTCATGCTAGGTGGTGAGTTATCCGTGCCGATGGTGTTGCGTGCGCCAAGCGGATCTGGCACTGGTGCTGCTGCCCAGCATTCGCAGAGTTTAGAAACATGGTTTGCTCATATTCCAGGACTAAAAGTTGTACTGCCAAGCAATGCCCGGGATGCTAAGGGTTTATTACTAGCTGCAATTGATGATCCAAATCCAGTTATTGTGCTGGAACATAAGTTGCTTTATAAGACTTCTGGACCAGTTCCAGCAGAACCATACCGCACTCCAATTGGTGTTGCTGATTTAGTGCGCGAAGGAAAAGATCTAGTAATTGTGGCAACTGGCGTGATGGTTTCTAGATCAGTTGCAGCAGCTGAGCAACTATCAGCACAAGGTATAGAAGCTACCGTCATCGATCCGCGCACATTATCGCCGCTAGATATGACCTTAATTAATGATGCTATTGCCGCAACTGGTCGGGTGATGTTGGTGCAAGAAGCGCCAAAGCATGTTGGCTTTATGGCAGAGGTTGCCGCTCGCATCGCCGAAGGGCCGGCACTTTATTCGCTATTGGCACCAGTTAAGCGCCTATGTGGGATGGACATTCCAATTCCATACGCGCCACAGTTAGAAAAAGCAGCTGTACCGCAACTGGAAGACATTGTTGCTGGTGCGGTGCAATTAATGCGGGAGCCATAATGCCTCAGTCCCCAATCGTGATGCCCAAGATGTCAATGACAATGACTGAGGGTGAGTTAATCAATTACACCGTAACCGTTGGTCAAGAAGTATCCGCTGGAGATGTGGTGGCACATGTGGCAACTGACAAAGTAGATATGGAGGTTGAAGCCGATACTTCTGGCAAAGTTATTGAATTGTGTGCAACCCCTAATCAAATGATTAATGTCGGTGAGCCAATTATCATTTTGGAAACTGAAGGCGAAGATCTATTAGCTGGTTTATTTGATGCGCCAGCAGCTGTAGTTGAAACTCAGAGTGAGCAAGTTGAAGTTGTCGTAGCAGCGCCAGTAGTAGCAACTGAAACCAAATCCGTATTAGCAATGCCTGGTGCTCGAGCAAAAGCAGCCGAGCTTGGTGTTGATTTAGCGAAAGTGACACCAGCAAGTCCAAGTGGCGTAATTCAAGTAACTGATCTCAAGGTTTCGGTTGATCCTGATCGTCGAGCTAAGGCGAGAACCCAAATTGCGAAAGTGACTATGGCTTCAGCACAGATTCCGCAATTTACCGTGCTGCGCACAATTTCCATTGATCATAAGTTTGGCAAAACTGCAGCTAAGCGCGCCGCAACCTTGCTAAGGGCATGGCAACACACTTTGAGCGCAATGCCCCATTTACATGTGTTCTGGGAAAACGATGCTGCAACGCAACTAATAGATGTAAAAGTAGCAGTTGCCATTGAAGCGCCATACGGCTTTGTTACGCCAGTTATTTCAGTGCCAAAAAATCCAGTTGGTGATTGGGATGATGCAGTAACTCAGATCGTAGAACAAGCCATGATTGGCAAAATTTTAGTAGCAAATTTGTCTGGTGCAACTACTTCAATCACAGATCTTGGTGATTACGACATCTTGCAGGCAAACGTAATGCTAATTGCACCGCAAGCAACAGCATTATCAATTGGCAGCATCAAGAAAACTGATAACGGATTAGAACTTATTGCAGGATTAACTATGGATCATCGTGTTGGCGATCCAGGTGATGCTGCTAAAGCTTTAGTTCAATTTGAAAAGTCAATAAACGAGGTGATCTAGATGGCAATGCTACGAGATAGAACGCTTTTAGTCCGCGCTGCTCGCCTTTATTATGAGCAACACAAATCACAAGAGCAAATTGCGAAAGAGTTACTCACTTCAAGGTCAAATGTCTCCCGAATGCTCAGCGATGCTCGAGCTCAAGGAATTGTCGAGATTCGAATAATTGAAAATGCGTTGCGCGATGCCAGATTAGAACAACGAATCCTAGAAATGCTGCCATTGCGCAGTGTGCGGGTGGCAAGAGTGCCGCAGGGCTCTGATGAAACGCTTGCAATTGGCACGCTTGCGGCACAAGCACTAACTGACAACTTAAAGCGCAATGCCACCGTTGCAATCTCTTGGGGCCGATCGTTGCAAGCAATGGTTAATTTGATTGAAGAAGAACATCGACCAGATTTGAAGTTCATTCCACTAATGGGTGGAATGACTGAAATCCCTTCTGGCATTAACGGTGAAAATTTGATTCGCACACTGGCAACTAAATTCAATGCTGAATTTGCCACCTTACATGCACCAGCAATTGTGCGAACTAAAGAAGCACGCGAGGCATTTATGGCCGAGCCCAGTATTAAGGAAGTTTTGGATTCAGCCGAGAAGGCTGATTTGGCAATTGTCGGAATTGGCTCGCGTGGCTCTTCGTCTACTAATTCATTGCTGCGAGCAGCTGGAATTGATCCACAAACCGAAACTACGTTTTATACCAATCTTGCTGGCGACTTAGCTTCTAGGTTCTACGACATAAATGGCAACATCGTTGATAAGAAAATTGACGAGCGCATAATCGCCGTTGAGCTAAATCAACTTCGCAATGTCAAACATGTCATTGGCCTTGCTGCAGGTGCAGACAAAGCTCGCGGCATGTTGGGAGCAATTAATGGAAAACACATCACTGAATTGATCACAACTGCTAAAGGTGCACTAGCGTTACTCCAGTTGGCCGATGATCAAAGACTGGGGCGTTAAATGGAAGTTTTGATTTACATCTTGCTGGTTATTGCAGCGATGTGGGTGTTTCAGCTTTATTTTGCGGCAAAGCAGTCAATGCGCTTTAGCAAAAGTTTGCGTGAGATCCGCGCCATGGGCCGCACCGCAGTTGGCATTGGTGGATTTCGTTATCGTGGCGGTCGAGCATTTGTGGCGCTTTCGGAAAAAAATGGCATTACCGTTGGTGCCAAAGTCCTGGTTGGGTGGACCGTATTTGCTTCGCCCGTTGACTATCCCCAACTGGTGGGTAAGCCACTAACTGCGCTGGCCAATGGGGAGCAGATGGATACTTTGAGAAAAAAAGTACAAGACGCGGCCAAAATGGCAGCTGAAGTGCTTCTCAAAGAAGAAAATTTGAACGAAAGTGACACTGATAACACGCCATAATTTGGCCTTTTTTCAGATACCCTTGAGGTGAACGTGGTCAGACCAGACCACCTGACACCCTGAGGAGGGTGGATGAAACTAATGATTGGGCTTGAAACAACAGTTGGAGATCCAACTGGCGTTTGGGGCGCATTCGCCGATGGAGCGGAATATTTTATTTCGATATTCCAAGAAGGCGGTGCAGTTCTGCTCAGCTTGATGGGCGGAATTCTTCCAACGCTAATTGTTTTGCTCACAGCCGTAAATGCCTTGGTTCGACTAATTGGACCAGAAAAAATTGAAAACCTTGGCGTCAAGGCTTCTCAGCCTGGACTTCAGTGGTACCCAGTTCGTTACATGGTTTTGCCGTTCTTGGCAGTGTTCTTCCTGACCAACCCAATGGCATACACCATGGGACGCTTCTTGCCAGAAAAATATAAGCCAGCTTTCTACGACTCAGCTGTGTCTTATGTACATCCAATTACCGGTATCTTCCCGCACGCTAACCCAGGTGAGCTTTTCGTTTACCTAGGTATTGCTGCTGGTATCCAGACTCTTGGCTTTGGCCTAGGCGACTTGGCTCTTCGCTACCTACTAGTTGGACTTGTAGTTATTTTCATTCGAGGCATTGTGACTGAATTAATCACTGCTCGAATGATGGCACGTAGAGGAGCGGCAGCCTAATGAACGGAATTAATGCACTGCTAGTAAAAGTTGGCCGTAGCGTTGGTGGCGTTGTTGGAACTTTGTATCAAGCTGGTCGCGAGACTGTTGATACCACTATTCGCAACATCATCCCGTTCATGGCATTCATCTCGTTCATTATCGGCTTGGTACTAACCACCGGTATTGGTGACTGGATTGCAAACGGCATCAAGGGACTTGCGTCAAGCCTTGTTGGCTTGCTAATTGTTTCTGTTGTTTGTGCGATTCCAATCCTTAGCCCACTATTGGGCCCAGGCGCTGTTATTGCTCAGATCGTTGGCACCTTGCTAGGTGTTGAAATCGGCCGAGGCAATATTCCAGCCCAGTATTCACTTCCTGCGCTATTTGCGATCAACCCACAGGTAGGTTGCGACTTCATTCCAGTGGGTCTTGCCCTTGGTGAAGCAGAGCCAGAGACAGTGGAAGTTGGTGTTCCAGCAGTTCTATTCTCACGCTTGATCACCGGTCCACTTTCAGTAGTGATTGCTTACTTCGCTAGCTTCGGCCTATACAGCTCGAACTAGTTAATTCACAGAGAGGATGGGCGAACTCGTTTCGCTCATCCTCTCTTTTTTATCTAAAGTAATCCCCTAAGTTCCAATGAAAGGACTAGAGATGGCTGAGTACAAAGCGGTCAAAATTGAAAAAGGTCGAGGCGGCTGGGGTGGCCCATTAGTGGTTAAGCCAACAGCAGATCGTCCGCTTATTTATTGCGTAACCGGTGGCGGCATTCATCCGTTAGCTCAGCACATTGCTGACCTAACTGGTGGCGAAGTATTTGATGGATTTAAGAGCAGCGCACCGTTTGAGAAAATTGCAGTAGCAGTAATCGACTGTGGCGGTACCGCTCGAGTTGGCGTATATCCAATGAAGAAGGTTTTAACTGTTGATATTCATGCCACATCACCAGCAGGTCCACTTGCCATGTTTATCACCGAAGACTTATTTGTATCTGGTGTAAAGCCAGAGAACGTAACTCCGGTCGACTAAGAATGGGTGAACTGCTTTATCAAACCACAGTTACATCAATCGGTGAATTAGTACCTAGTTTTGTTGCCGAAGGTATGCTGGTGTTTTTTGGTGAGAACGCACCAGAGGAACTGCATAGCTTTTGTGTTTTGCACAAAGTTGAGCACGCTAGCGGCGAATTAATGGCAGGTGATCTGGTACTAATAGACGACCATGAATTTGAGGTGTTGGCAGTAGGTCCAGTGGCAAGTGAGAACTTGATGAATCTGGGACATTTAAATCTCAAGGCAAATGGTCGCACTGAAGCTGAGCTACCAGGTGATGTTTGTATTGCGCAAACCGCGCTACCAAATGTTTCTGTTGGCTCTAAATTAACTATTAAAAGGAACTAAGTCATGCAATACCGCGCCGAACTGAAAAGACTAGCTCAGGCACAGGGTAGAGATTTCCGAATTGCGCTCGTCGGTGCTGGTCAGATGGGAAGAGGCTTTGCGTCACAGTCTCATCGAATGGGATTAGCGGTTGCGGTTATTTCAGATATTGATTCAGCTCGAATTCAACAAGCTTATAACGATTTAGGTCTTGGTGAAGCGGTTATCTCAGATGACTTAGCGACGCTAAATGGTGCAATTGAAGCTGGCAAACCTGCTGGCACTACTAATGCCGAGATCGTGCCACATCTAAATGTTGATGTAGTTATCGAAGCAACTGGCGTGCCAGAAATTGGCGCCAAAGTTGCCTATCACACACTAACCAGCAGAAAGCATGTTGCAGTATTGAATGTTGAGTGCGATGTCACCATCGGCCCGATCTTGCGCAAAACCGCTGAAGAACATGGTGTGCTTTATTCAGTTTGCCATGGTGATGAGCCAGTTGAAGCAAAAGAGTTAGTGGATTTTGCGCTAGATCTTTCGTTTGAAGTTGTTTGTGCTGGTAAAGGCAAGAACAATCCGTTTGAGCCGCTATCAAATCCAGACACCGTTGCTGAGCGCGCAAAAGCCAAACATATGAACCCAAAAATGCTAGCGAGCTTTACCGATGGCTCAAAGACCATGATTGAGATGGCAGCGTTGGCTAACGCTACCGGCTTGAAATTGACTAAACGCGGCATGATTGGCCCAGCTGCTACCGTGAAAACACTGCAAGATGTGTTTGCACTCAAAGCAGATGGTGGCGTATTGGAAGAAACTGGAGTTGTTGAATATTGCACCGGTGATGTTGCGCCCGGTGTGTTTGTGATTGTTAAAACCGATTCCCCATATGTGGCCGAAGAGATGAGCTATTTATCGATGGGCAAAGGTCCATACTTTGCGCTCTATCGGCCGTATCACTTAGCAAGCGTGGAAGCACCAATTACTGTTGCCAAGATGTTAGTTGATGGCAGAGCATCACTAGTTAGCGGAAAGCGCATGACTGAAGTTATTGCTGCCACCAAAAAAGTACATAAAGCAGGTGATGTCTTTGATGGCATCGGTGGTTATTCCGCTCGCGGCGTTACCGATCGAGTTGAAGATGCACTTCGAGACAACATGGTGCCAATTGGCATTTTGCAAGGTGCGGTGGCTAAGCGTGAGATTCCAGTTGGTGCCTATGTTACTTACGATGATGTTGAATTAGACACCACTCAGACCATCTACAAACTGCGTCAAGAGCAGGATGCGCTAGGTTTGTGATGTGTCCGAATCACCCAAACGCATTGCCGTAATTCTTGCCGCTGGCGCCGGCAATCGCATTGGTGCTGGTATAAACAAAGTCTGGCTACCACTTGGTGGACAAGAACTGCTTACCTGGAGTTTTAAGTGGTTGATCGATACTAAACTTTTTTATCGATATGTCCTAGTAGTGCATCCATCTGAGCATGAAAAAGCTAGATCCGTCCTCCGGGCCTACATTGATGCGCCAGTTGATTTGGTTGATGGCGGCATTACTCGGCATGACTCCGAACGACATGCGCTGGAATATTTAGCACCAGCTATTGAATCTGGTGAATGTGATTTAGTGCTAATTCATGATGGCGCCAGGCCGCTCACTTCACCACAATTAATCAGTGAAATTGTGATTGCTGCGGAAACTTACGGTGGCGCCGTGCCATCGCTACCCACTTCAGTATTAACCGGTCATGCCAATCAAACCGGTGAAATCATTCGAGTTCAAACGCCACAAGTTTTTAAGGCCCAGCCACTGCTTAACAGTTATCGAAAAGCAGAGGAAGAAGGCTTCCAGGGATCAGATACCGCTATGTGTATTGAGCAATATGCACCTGAGCTAGAAATCATGTGTGTCCCGGGCAGCGCACAGAATATTAAAGTCACATATGCCCAAGATTTGATATTGGCCGAGCACATCTTGGCTTCTCACCACTTTAATTTGCATACTAGGAGCCATCATGGATAGTGGTAAGCAAGAGGTAGTCCTGCGTTGCGGCGTCTGCGGTAAAGAAGGCCTGCATGAACTGCATTATGCCGGTCGGTTACTAGCGAGCGCGAAATGTAAATCTTGTGGCACCGTGATGCGACATACGCCGCGAGAACTTCGCAAAACTTACATTAAAGATCTGCAAGACCGCGTTGCAACGAAACCACACCGATTAGTAAAACGCTTAATTATGGAACCAAGTTATCTATGGAATGGCTTGCCCGCTGCGCTAAAGCGGCAGCCCAAGAAGTTTATTGATGAAGCCAAAGAACTAAAGAACGTTGAAAAACTTCAGGATGAGGAATGATTTAATCGTTCCCATTCCAGGAATGATTCCACTAGCACCACATCCTCAGCACACCTAACTCGAATAGATTCCAAATCGCCTTGGACTAGCCCTTGCGTTTCACCAGGTTTAAGCGCAAAACTCCAACCATCAGTTGGTTGAGTATTAGAAATGCTTGCTATCCAATAACTCTCTGGTGAAGTTAACGCCTGCACGCTGTTGCGATCAATTGTTGCGGTGACAAGTCGGTCCGCGTTAATCTGCTTTAGCGTATCCACCACCAGATGCGCCGGCCGTGCCGCACCAGCACCAGCCAGCAGCGCTTCTAACGCTAACTGAAATGTTTTGATTGAAGTTAAAGGCCGGCAAGCATCATGCACAAATAGCACCTGGGCATCTTGCGCAACTAGATCTTTGATCTCGCTAAGTTGGTTGACAAAGTAAACTGGAAAATTTGGTTTGCGTTTTGCATCGGCCGCATCAAACTCTGCTTTAAGCGAATTCTTGATAGCAAGAACCACCCGTGGTTTGCAGGCAGCAGTTGCAGCACGATTAGCTGCAGTTGCAAATACCGAAGACTTACCCAACGGTAAAAAAGCATTGTTATCAGAAACCCAGATCACAACCACTGGTTGTGCTGATAGCTCGCGAGTCACAATTAGTTATTTAGTCTCTTCAAGAACCGCCAAGATGCGAGTTTCGGCATCTTCTTCTTTTGAATGTTCCGCAAGTGCAATCTCGCTGCGCAGAATCAGAATGGCTTTTGCCAGCATCCGCTTCTCGCCAGCGCTAAGTCCGCGGTCCTGATCGCGGCGCCAGAGATCTCGAACGACTTCGGAAACCTTGATCACATCGCCTGAAGCTAGCTTTTCTAAATTAGCCTTGTAGCGGCGCGACCAGTTAGTTGGCTCTTCGATATAAGGCTGACGCAGCACGTTAAACACCCGCTCTAGCCCCTCGGCGTTAACTACGTCCCGAACACCCACCAGATCCACGTTATCGGCCGGTACCCGCACCGTTAAGTCGCCCTGGGCCACGCGTAGCACCAAGTACTCGCGCTCTTCCCCCTTGATCACACGCTTCTCGATAGCCTCGATAGTGGCTGCCCCGTGGTGTGGATAAACGACTGTTTCGCCGACTTTGAACATATTTGAGAACTCCTTCAGAGCCCCCAATTCTACCAGCCGATTTTTCCCATTTTTCCCCGCATCCCAAGCCCGAATCCCAGGGGGATTAGGTAGCCTTCCGCCCATGCAACCAACCAAACTGATCGCTGCCCTACTCACCCTATTTCTCATCGCTGGCTGTGGCACTGGCTTTGACGCTGCCACCCAACAACAAGATCCAACTGGCAATGGCCGATATGTAGCCGTGGGTGACCTGCAGGTGCAGAACATGACGCTAGTTGCTGGTGAAACCAATGCTGCATTGTTACTAAAAATATTTAACGACAATGTTGAATCAGATCGGTTGCTACAACTCTCCATTGACAACCAAATTGTGTTAACAGATATTGAGATTCCCGCTAACACTAAAGTTGCATATGGCAATGCGGCTAATCCACCTTACATCTTTGAGTTCGCTGCTACCCCAGGTGGTTATTTACCAGTTCGGATGCAATTTGAGCGTGCCGGCATCTATGAAACCTCAGTATTGGTAGTTGCACCATTTAATCAATATGAAGGTTTAGTTAACTAAGCTTCAAACTTATAACCAAGTCCTCGTACCGTTAAGAGGTGTGCCGGATTTGCTGGATCGGTTTCAATCTTTGCGCGAATTCGTTTAACATGAACATCTAAAGTTTTAGTATCACCAACATAATCAGATCCCCAGATCCGATCAATCAATTGGCCCCTAGTTAAAACTCGGCCAGCATTGCGCATCAACATCAGCAGTAAATCAAATTCCTTTAACGGTAATTTAACTTGCTCCCCCAAGACTGATACCGCATGGCGCTCCACATCAATGCGAATTGGACCGATCTCAATCACATCTGATTGATCTTCGATAACTTCCCCAGCTCGACGCAGTACTGCTTTGATCCGCGCAATTAACTCTCTTGAGCTAAATGGTTTTGTGACGTAATCATCAGCACCAAGTTCTAGTCCCACCACTTTATCGATCTCTGAGTCTTTTGCAGTCACCATTATTACTGGGACCTTTGAACGCTTGCGAATCTCACGGCAAACCTCAGTGCCTGATAAGCCAGGCAACATTAAATCTAACAACACAATATCTGCTCCACCTTTATCAAATTCAACCAGCGCGGCATTACCATCGGCAGCAACTGCAACTTCAAATCCCTCTTTGCGTAACATGAATGAGATCGCTTCACTGAATGACTCTTCATCTTCAACAACTAACACTTTGGTCATGCCACTACCTCCTGCGAGAGATTTCGGAGAGTTTCTTCAGATGGAGTTGGTAATCGAAGCGTAAATGTGGATCCCTTGCCTTCGATGGAATGCAGCACCACGTCGCCGCCATGTCCGGTAACAATGTGCTTAACAATCGCAAGGCCAAGACCGGTGCCACCAGTTGCTCGCGAACGTGCTGGATCAATTCGATAGAAGCGCTCAAATACTCGGATCTGATCTCCTTCAGGAATTCCAATTCCTTGATCAGTAACTCTAATCTCAACTAACCCATCTGAAATTTCTGCCGTAATCATTACTTTCGTTTTTACGGGAGAATAGTTAACTGCATTAACAATTAAGTTTCGAATTGCGGTAGTTAATTGTCGTTCAACACAGGCAACTTTTAATCCAGACGCAATTTTAGTTACTAATTCAATCTCTTTTGCATCCGCAACCGCTCTAACATCACTTACTGCAGCATCAACCAATCGCTTTACCGGTGCAATTGTCGCTTTTTTCAGTGGATCATCACTTTGCAATCTGGACAAATCAATTAAGTCATTCACCAAGTTAGTTAGTCGTTGTGCTTCTGCTTGCATCTTTAGGGCAAAGCGCCGCACGGCTGCCGGATCATCGGCTGCTTCCGCTGCTGCTTCGCTAAGCAGTGATAACGCACCAACTGGAGTTTTAAGTTCATGTGACACGTTGGCGACAAAGTCGCGCCGAACTGATTCGACTCGAGTCACATCTGAAACATCTCGCAAAATCAACAAAAAACGCTGCTGCGAAATTGGCGCAATTCGAACCAAAAGCGAAAGCGATGCGGTGCCAAGCGCTGAGCGCGGGATATCCAATATTCCCTCTGCGGTTTCTGATTTATTAATTGCGTTGGCGACAAATGCGGCAACGTTGGCATGGGTTATCTTGTTGCCTGCAACGAGATCTAGCTCCTCGGCTTCAGCGGATAATGACCGAACATGCTGTTGTTGATCCAGTATCAGCCAGGCATCTGGCAGCGCATCAAGCAGCGCAGTTTCCGCGGCAGGAGCAGAAATCTTCTGGTTAGCACCTATTCGACCGCGGTTAACCCAAAAGATGCCAATCAGAAATACCGCAGCTGCCGCTATGAAACCGAGCACAAAGTCCACCTGCGCAGAATAGAGCGCAACTAGGGAGAAGTGAAACTTCGCCGGTTAACGCAAGCCATACAGCACTTAGCCAGCGGGTGAACTAGGTCGGCGCTGCCCCATTGGCAATTAGCCGGACAAACAGGGCAGAATTGCGGCATGTACAACTTGATCTTGCTGCGCCATGGTGAATCTGAGTGGAATGCGCTGAATTTGTTTACCGGTTGGGTGGATGTCGCGCTGAGCGAAAAAGGCAAATCCGAAGCTGCTCGGGCCGGGGAGTTATTGGTGCAAGCTAACTTGCTGCCAACCCAACTTCACACTTCACTGCTGCGTCGTGCGATCACTACTGCTCAACTTGCGCTGGATAAAGCAGATAGACATTGGATTCCAGTTAGCCGCTCATGGCGATTAAATGAACGTCATTATGGTGCGCTACAAGGTAAAGATAAAAAAGAAACGTTGGCCGAATATGGTGAGGCGCAATTTATGCTATGGCGCAGATCATTTGATGTGCCGCCGCCGCCAATTGCGGCTGATGATAAATATTCACAAGCATCAGATCCTAGATACGCCGGTATTACTAACTTACCAAATACTGAATGCTTAAAGGATGTAATTGTCCGAATGCTGCCTTATTGGCATGAAGCAGTTGTGCCGCAACTTAAGGCCGGTGAATTAGTTTTAATCACGGCACACGGCAATTCACTGCGGGCGCTGGTTAAAGAGCTTGATGGTATTTCAGATGATGCTATTGCAGAACTAAACATTCCAACTGGTATTCCGCTGCATTATCAATTAGATGATAACTTGAAACCAATTGTTTCCGGCGGCACTTATCTTGATCCAGCCGCAGCTGCGGAAGCGGCAGCGAAAGTTGCAAATCAAGGACGTTAAAACGTTGCGTGGTATTTCCCAACGGGCTTTCCGCCACCAAGCACGGGTTTTGTTAACAACTCATCTGATGCAGCATTGTTAATACCCCAGAGTTGAAAGACCCGCGCTGAAACTAAATGACGAACTAGGAAATTGCCAGAATCAAATTTGAACGCAGCAGTTCTACCATCTTTTAGTGCCAAAACCTCCACACCTTCAGCACCATCTTTGATAAAACTGCCTGGAATTGCCTGCATCAGTTTTGCAATATCGCGGCCCTCACCACTTGCCGCTTCTGGATAAGCCATCACTGCCGACACGATCTGATTGAGTTCAGTTCCAACTGGCGCGGTCACCGCGTGCTGAATCAATTTTGCAAGTCCAGTTAGTGAAAGTGCATGAAGCGGACCGCCACAGCCGTCCACACTGCTAATGCGAACTTGTTCGCCAGCTAACTCAGAAAATAATCCAATGATTCGCTGCTGTAATTTATTTGATGGATCTAAATAAGTTTTCGGATCTAGATCAGAATGCACACAAGCACTTAACCAGGCTGCATGCTTCCCAGAGCAATTCATTGCAATTGGTAACTTTTCTTTGCCAGCTGCAATCCATGACCGTTGCTCGGTCACGCCAATTGGATAATCGGCCGGCGTTTGCAGATCTGCTTCCGATAACTGGGCTTCTGCCAGGATAGCTCTGACATAACCCAAATGAGCTTCGCTGCCGCTATGTGATGCTGCTGCAACCGCAGCTGTTTCGGCTTTCAGTTTTGCACCGAACTCAAGTGAAACAGCCGCTTGCACTGATTTCACCGCACTTCTGGGATAAACCAATTGTGTGATATCACCAAGTGAATAATCAATTTTGCCGGTTGGATCCAGCATTACTAATCGTCCGGTGTAGATGCTCTCGACTAATTCGCCGCGAACTAACTGAGCTAAAACCGGATTAGACACGTTCTTTCTCCGGATTAATTATCAATTGCTGCGTTGCAGTTTGATTGTTAACGCTAACTATTGCACTCGCCGAAGCTGAGCGCTTAATTAATGCCAATGCAATAGGTCCAAGTTCATAATGCTGTGCTGCAGCACAGATGACAC
>WLEH01000020.1 GCA_009704345.1 Actinomycetota bacterium
CCAGAAAGATGTTAAGAGATTGCGACTGACAAATGAATGCCCCGCGATCCGCGCTCATATCAATCAGACTTCTCTGCTTAATCTCCCACACCGTCTTATATAATTCCCGGATCTTAACAGGGATCTCCTCTATACTCTGGATGGAACCGCGAGAGGCAATGATCCTGGTCTTAATCTCCTCCGTCCAGAGACCAAGCTTAATCAGATCCGCAATCAAATACTTATTGACCAAGATGAACTCCCCCGCCAATGTTCGACGAGTATAGATATTACTCGTGAACGGTTCGAAGCACTCATTGAATCCCATGATCTGCGACGTAGATGCGGTGGGCATAGGCGCAATCAGCAACGAATTTCTCACCCCATTCTTCACTATCTTCTGCCTCAACTCATCCCATTTCTCCTCCGAATACTGTGTAGGCTTCACACCCCACATATCATGCTGTAACTCCCCTCTAGAAATAGGCGATCCCTCAAACGTTTCATATGCGCCATCCTCAATCGCCAACTCACAGGATACCGTCAGGGCACCATAGTATATAGTCTCGAAGATGCGCCGATTCAGATCACGCGCCGCATCACTCTCGAACGGCATCTCCAGAAGTGCGAACACATCCGCCAATCCCTGAACACCAATACCAATAGGACGATGCCTCATATTACTCTTCTTGGTCTCCTCCGTAGGATAGTAATTCACATCTATAACATTGTTCAGATTACGAGCACAAATACCCGCGATTCTCTCCAACTCGGCGAAATCAAATGCCCCAGCTTTCACAAACGTCGGGAGACAGATAGAACACAGATTACACACCGCCGTTTCATCCCTATTGCTAACCTCCATAATCTCCGTACAGAGATTGCTCGACTTAATCACCCCTATATTCTGCTGATTCGACTTTCGATTCGCCGCATCCTTGTATAACATATACGGAGTACCCGTCTCAATCTGCGACTCCATTATAGTCATCCACAACTTAGCCGCCGGAATCTTCTTCATAGCCCGTCCCTCACTCTCATATTTTTCGTATAACTTCCGGAAGTCATCGCCGTAGACATCCGCCAGACCAGGGCAGGCATCCGGGCAGAAAAGCGACCAGTCAGCTTTCGCCTCCACCCGCTCCATAAAAAGATCGGGGATCCAGAGTCCATAGAATAGATCACGGGCTCGATCTTCCTCTTTACCCGTGTTCAACTTCAATCGCAGGAAATCCTCGATGTCCGCATGCCACGGCTCCAGATAGATCGCGAATGATCCTTTGCGTTTACCACCACCATTGTGCGCGATACCCATATCCGCAACAGTGTAGTCATGGATTTCCTCCACCTCGAAATCATACACCTCTTGCGATCCACCATTCTCAATTCGCCGGATCATGTCCACCTCCACGAAAATATAATCGTCTTTCCGAATAATACTGCTATCATTCGGCTCCACGATTTCACCTATCACCTGCGGACCCGAACGTGTGAACCGAATTACCTTCCCCAGTCTGAGACACATATACCCTAACTCACGAGGAAACAACTCGTTCTCAAAATAATCACCGATACTGTTCTCATTGTCAACCGAATACAGACACCCCTCGATTATCTTCGCGATTTTGTTCAGAGGAAGATGAAGGAACGACGCAGGAATCTTAGCAGCATCACCGGAGAATATATCATCGATCGTGAACTTGAACCCCGGTGTCATGAAATCCCACTCAATGTAGTCATCACCCTTATAGACTGTCACTCCCCGCTTCTCCAGATATTCGCAGGGCACCCTCAGACGACTAACTTCCTCCGGATAACAATAGATTCGTCCTCTCTTGTTAATAGAGTAGCTGCCGATGATATCCTCGTGATTCGCCAGCAGTATTCCATAGAAGAAGCAATCTTCCTCGGTGATACTCGGAATATCCGCCGTATATTTCGGGATAGAGAACACCAGATAATCGCGTGGTGCCAGAGTACTGGCGGTAACCCACTCCGGTTTGAGCACACCTGCCCGAATCTTGGTGGCGATAACCTCGTAGTCATACGTGTTTTGCCCGGTGATAGCAAGCACAGTATGTTCGGGTGTCATATACGTTTGACCGCCGATAGATGTGACTGCGGCCAACATATCACCACTATAACGATGACGCACCGGTTTGATCACCCTCTGGAACGTTCCATTACTCGTCAGAACGGTGTCGGAGATTCCGACGTTCTGTATGAGTTTCACGCCCTGCTGTGTGATGATGGGGGTATTCATGGGGAAACACTGGTCGACATATCTCGCGGTATCATTGAACACTCTTAACATGGGTACAATACCGTTGGATGTTCCGCCGGTTCCACGGATGAATGCTCCTTTGGCGCGAATATTGTGGATATGGAGCCCAATACCACCCGCATACTGCGAGATTTTGGCACAGTCACCGAGGGTTTTATAGATCCCACTGATACTATCGGAATCCATGGCAATAAGGAAGCAGGAACTGAGCTGTGGTCGGGGGGTGCCAGAGTTAAATAGGGTGGGTGTGGCGTGAGTGAAATATTTCTGGGACATTAGATCATATGTCTCGAAGACACGCTCCAGGTTACTGCCGTGGATTTCTATGGCGCATCGCATCCACATGTGCTGGGGGCGTTCCATGATCTGGTTCTTGACTTTCATGAGGTACGATCGCTCAAGGGTTTTGAATCCGAAGTAGTCTATAAGGTAATCGCGGTTGTAATCGATCTTAGCTTCGATCGCCGCACTTTTCTTCTTGATGATGCTGTAGTATTTCTCGGAGACTAGGGGGGCTGGCGCACCGACGATATCGACATTTCTATAGAGTGCGTCGACCACGGTGAGAATAGAGTTGGGAGTACTTTTGTGGAGATTACTGATGACAATACGGGAGGCTAGAACACCATAGTCAGGGTGCTTGGTGATGAAACTCACACAGATGTCGGCGGCGAAGTTGTCAAGTTCAGTGGTGGTGACACCATCATAGATCTCGGAACACACCTTCTGCGCGATCACCATGAAGTTCACCGATAGCCCCGTTGATAGACCGCGGATTCGACGCATGACCTTGTCGAAACTCACCTCCTCACGCCTACCATCCCTCTTGACCACCGACAACATTTAATCTTGAATCGGAAAAACTGCTTCAAAATATAAACTTAGTAATACAATCTCCTCTTATTCTTAATACAAAAATACGGATTCTCTATAGACAATCCGTATATCTCTACTCCGATAATCCAGCGATCACTCTGTGATTATTCTATGATTAAGATGTAAATATATAAAAATGGGCCCGTGGATCATATTCGCTATGATAATAGTTGTCTTAATACTCATGGGATGGGAGAAACGCAATACTCATGTCTGGTCTATAAACGGTGGGTCGAAATGGATGGGACCGGTAGAGAATTTCAGCAGTGGAATGAATGACTTCTGGAAGGATGTCCCCGTGAATAAGGGGCGCAATAGCTATGATGTCGAAAAGGTGATTCCTACTATGTTGCTCACGGGCTGCGCAGAACAGAATGCGCTGAATGTCCCCGGAAACAGCGATAGTCAGCTCGCCTGTTTCATGCAGAATCTAGACAAAATAACATACGAGAATTCCAACTATCGACAGAAGACTAATCTGGGGGTGCCGATGGCCAAAGACCTCTGCGGAACATTCCCTGTGCTTTAATGCGAGAGCGCTCTAAAATAATCGCGATACAGCACATCATCGTATGCCTCTACTTTTCCTATTAATGGATTGATAGTTTCAGAGATTAATAACTTCGTTCGGGTTATTAATTTCAGAAATTAATAGCTTCGTTCGGGTTGCTTTTGATGTATTAATACACCACAATCAATATGATCAGTATTAAATTTATATATTTCACTATATCTGTAATAAAGTATAGTAAGAACAGACTGATCTTGCCGATGATTTGATCTATCACTGCCAAATGGAGCGATTATTTCTTTATTAATACAACACAACTCCCATTCGTCTATAAAATCGGATACCCATGGTATTCCGAGATAAAATCCAATATATGCTGCATTTCTCATCTGTAATTTTCGGAATTTATCAGCATCCAATATATCAATAGTTTGATCTATAGTCCATGTTTCTACAGAGCCTGAAGTATAGTTACTAAATAATCCATTCCTTTTACAAAGCCCATCAAGTCTCACACTAATTTTAGAAAATATATTCGCGGAGTCCGACCATATCAATGTAGTATCCGATTTCCCTTCAAGAATTAATATATTTTTAATTTTTTTAACACATACTGATTTCCATGCCCACTGTCCGACCGGTTTGGAATTAATATGAACCCATTCTGGATACTCACTAAAATCAAAATAATGATATATTACCTTGTCCAGTTTTTGTATTGAATTTGGATTATCACACCCAAGATCGAAAAAATGTATATCAGATTCGGGAAAACATACCCTAATACTTTTATAACATTCCAACCAGTTGTTAATATATAACTGATTACAAGCGGATACAAATACAATCATTTTAATGGTAAATAACATACACTTTAAATATTTAAAATTCGAATATTTTGATCTCTAGTTATCTTCCTCTTTAATCAGTAGAACTCCCGGGGCAACACGGGGTTTCTTCCGTTTTTTCGCCTGTAGTTCGGCGACACCTCGTTCTTTATAGACATTGAACTGCTCCCAGAATTCATGAATATTGGGAACAGCCGCCCGCCACCACATCTTATTACGTGGCACAACACAGATATCGATCTCCTCCATCACCCAGAATTTCACGGAGGTAACCACACCACCATGTTCACTCTCTATAAATTCCGTGGCACGCTTCACAAACCCACGCACATCATCCGGATTCACCGGACTCATCATTGTTCTATAGGGATCTGTGGTCGAGTTCGTTGTTCCATCCACTCTAACACCCCAGTATTTCCCGGTGGTAGGATGCGGATATTCCACGAATTTCACCTCCACAAAATCACATTCATTCACATCACAGACTTCCATCTGAACCTGCATCTGAACCCAGTAGTCATAGAGGATAGTATCCGTGATCGCCTTCGAATACTTACACTTGAATTCGATTAATCGCGGACGACCATCGATGAAACACAGACCGTCTGGACTCGCACCCACATGATAATCATTGTGTAATAAGAACCCGATATCCGTCACCGTTGTTCCCGTGATCATCTCATATACCCTCTTTGCCACCGGCTCATATTTCACCCCCCAATCACATGAGGCCGCACCGAATCTACTGGTGGGTGGATCGACTTTCTCTATCAACATCGTATCCCAATCCGCCGCCGTTCCCACTATTTTATGGAACGTGGACCCATTTAGAGTACCCGATCTCGCGGAATACCACTCATCAGTACGCTGCTCTATAGAACGATCCACCATCTCATCCACCCAGATGGGGGTACTCTCTTTCCTCTCAACCCATCCCACATACACCGTCCAGAGAACAAATAGGATCTCGGGGAGATCCACGCGAATATCCCCCTGATATAATACATTAATATCGTCTATAATTGGGCCAAGACATATGGAGTCCCATGCGAAATCAGGGTGCTCGAACACAGATTCATAATATCCCCAGAGTATTCTGGCGAAATCATATGGATTTTTTGCTAATTCTAGGTGTTCCATTTATAGATGTGGAAGATATGACTCCTCGATCCAAGCACACCCACACAGCTCCCCAATTCTACGATATTAATGTGGTTTAGGGTTTCATTATTTATATGATGAATTCCAGATTTTCTACAAAGAAAACATGGAATATAAGTGTCCAGACTTCACATGAATGTCGTCGGGAATACATTAAGATTTCCGAGCAGACGGTGTTTTTAGTTTCAATTGTTTTTTAGCTTTCGGCTTGTTTTTGGCGGTGGTTTTGGCGGTTGGTTTCTTCTTATCAGGAACATCGCCAGGATGAAATTCGTAGATCTGCTCACCCGATTCATCCTCTTTCATCTTCAGATTATCAATAGAACTGATCACACCACTCACGTAATTCACGGTGATACCCGCATAGTTACTTAGTACAGCATCCTTCAGACTCGCCAGACTCTCCTTAGTTTTGATACTATCTGATAATCGTATTAATTCTTCTATGTATGCTTGGATTTTCTGTCTCTTTAACACAATATCCAATTTGTGCCATGGTTTACTCTCATTAATTTCTTTAGACCTTTGCAAAAAACGCAGAAATGCTTCATCGCTTGATGTAGCCGCCATTGATTAGTTTAATACCGTTGTAACTCTATATATACTTTTTATGACCGAGAATTCAGTATAACGAACTCGTGGGATGTTTAGAGTTACATTTGTTTGAACGAGGAGTTGTCATAATAAAATCACATATTTATAAAATGTTACGTTATGATCCCGAAATGTTATATAATTGGAATGAAAAAGCCCGAAGTGAGTTCAGAGATAATCGCGGTGGTTCCGGTTCATCCTATAGAGATGAAACCAATGCTCGTCTAGAGCAACACCCAATCTACTCTAGTTTCAATATGGCTCGCAGAGAAAGTGATATAATCCCCCAGAATGCTCGCCTAGATTCGGGGCGACCTCCACCGAAAGCCATAACCCGCGAGATGATTCGAGGACTACATGGCGCAGAACAGATCATGGTACCCGGTAATAATCCCGCATTACAGAGGATGATACTCCAGAAAGAACCAGCAGTTGTCGCCCGGAATCTAACGGCATCAATAACCGAAGAAAAAGAACCACGCAATAAACTGAACGAAATCATCAACTCTCGCATCCTCAATAATCACTATCTACCTCTCTATTCTTATCCAAAAGTCAAAGACCTGCGATCCAATATGTATAGCACCAGACACGATGAATGAAACTATCCGCGTCCTCTTCACAACGAGAGAAAACGCGCATTTTCTGCGCTGTCTATAGGTGGCACGTGTGATACAGGTGGAGTTCGAGAGGGTAATTGCACGGTAATCCGCATCGAAACGCGGTAATGGTAGGCTTAAACTGATACCTATTGAGAAGATGCAAGTATCGAAAATGGAAGGAGGTAAGTATTTGTCCAAGAATAATTTAATAATAGATTCGCTGAAGAAGTTCTACCGTAATCCGGAGAACATGTCGAAGGTGTTGCCATTAATTTCACAAGCTCATCGACATGCTCTAGGATCTGCGGGAGACCGTGTCAGCCTTCGTATTATTGACTGGTTTGTAACTAATTACGCTAAAAAGAATAATATTTCGTATTTCATAACCGGGCAGCCGGGATCACGACAGTTCATCGTCTATCTCAACTATAAGGCGCAACTGAAAGCATACTCCAAGAAACAGTTCGATCCCTTCTGTCGCCGCGAACGCATCGAATTTCCCTATAACGAAAAAGGTGATACCATTACAACCACCATAGGGCAACTGAACTTCTTCCGATGGGCCATAGATAACTATGTCCTCAACTATATCTATGAGAATGTGGATGCTATAGAAAGAGATATGAATACTAACCTGAAGGCTAGTAGTGGATCTCGCTCTTCTGGCGCATGTTCAGCCGATACCCCTGCTATTTCTGCGGAGGCTGCTCCTAAGAAAACACGCAAGAAGCGACAGGAACTTTCGGTGTCTGCCACGAAATCACTCAAAAAACATGAAGGGTCTATTACTCTCTCGTTCGATTAAACTAGATTGCCGCTGGTTATCAATAAAAAATATGGATTGTAAACATGTCTTATGTAAACATATTCTATAGAGTATGTTTACTTATTCTAGATGTTATTCATGACCAGCCATTTACTTCTTGGCAGCGGGCTTCTTGCGGGTGATTGGCACCTTGACTGGAGGAGCTTCTTCCTCTTCATCATCATCTTCATCGACAGCAGCAGCCGCCGGTGTGTCATCATCATCCGCAATTTCCACCGCAGAAGCGGCAGCAGAGGCACCACCACTCACAGCAAGACTGCTGGAGATAGCGCTGGATACGGCATCGACTTCATCGTCATCCATAATGGAATAGCCGGAGAGACCGGCGATCGGGTAGTACTTGATCTGCTTCGCTCGCCACGTGATTCCAAACTTTCCAGCCGAAATCCAGCAGCTACAGGTGATCAGCGCGACACACGATCCACCCTTCTGGAAGATCGACTCAAATGGTCGCTGGTCGAGCTCTCGCTTCTCATTGTAGACCTCCGTGGCATTCTTGCCACCGACATCCAACTTGATCGACATCGTGTCCGGATACTTTCCATCCGGAAGCCCCGTTGCCTTGTCCTTGCTCTGCTTGATCCCCGCGTTGAAAAACTCGCGGATGATCTCACTCTTGAGCGGCTTCTTGAAAAACTCCACACTAGATGTGGTGGCATGCTCGATCAACATCCTCTCAATAGACTGGATCATGTTATGGAGAGCTCGAACCTCCGTGTCATCCATGTTCTTGAACGACAGAGCCAAACCGAACTTCTTCGGGGATCCATCGAACTCGCTCACATTCAGACCGAATGGCAACGCCATCTTCGGGCACTGAACCAGAAGGGGTCCATCATTGTAGTTGATGTAGACCGACTTCGCCTGCGTAGTGGGATTCACTCGCACCGACGAAAACTTCAGGCTGGCTGGGTTGAACTGGGATGGCTTGATTACGCTCATTTTTCTTCTGTTGACTTCGGATCTTCTTTCTCTTGTTACTCGACTTATTTGTATCTGTGTTTATATAGATAACAAAATGGCTTCAATTTTTTATATTTACCATCTATTTACTATCATATAACGATCGTACATACTCTTTACCTCTCGCATGGTTTCCGCCTATTTCCTCTGGGAATACCGTTCCTTCGCGACGATCCAAAATATCCTGAAACATTTTCTTCAGAAAAGGCTCGCGAATATGCTCCACCAGCTCGCGCATAGCACCCGCCACCATCACTTCATTAGAGGCATCCAACTTATAGATCCTCTTACCATCTAACTCAATCTCACAGCAAATCTTCACGCTTAATCGATTCATTTTATATCAATCACGGTGTCTATACCCCAGACCACCCATCAATTTTCTCTATAAGTTTAAGCGGATCTCTCCATATTAGTAGTAACTAATAAGACACCACTCTCTCAAATAATTTCTAGACTATAAACAGAAATGAGTAGTTGCTGTTCATACATAGTAAATCGTCGCAATAAACGTTGTACACTTCCATTAACTGGTGCCAATGAATTATGTATCTTTCACATGATTACAGTGGGAGCCACCGGTACTAAATACGCCCCCGCACTTTCACCCCATCATCTCCTCTTTATTGATTCCTATCACAGCCTCATCCCCCAGTTAATAGAACTGATAAACCGTGATACCCTCGTTCACACCGCGCGAATCGCCGGCGTAGCCCACAGCGGTACAAAGGAAGCGCTGTTATCCCGCATCATCAAAACCCTGCGACCCACCGAGAATTTCGTCGCAGTATGTTTCCAGAAAATATGGCGCGGACACCGGGAAAGACTGGCTGGACCCGCGAGATATAACCGGAAAGTCTGCGTCAATGACACCGATTTCCTCTCTTTCGATAGCATCGAGGATATCCCCGACCGAGAATTTTTCAGCTATCGCGATACCGATAATTTCATCTACGGATTCACCCTCTCATCCTTCATGGG
>WLEH01000021.1 GCA_009704345.1 Actinomycetota bacterium
CCCCAATTCACTATAGCACCCACCTTCTCCAACGTCATTGGCGTATTATACACACGGAAATCAAACATATACCCCCGCAGTTTTTTGAGTGTCCCCGGATCATCACCTCTCGCCGCCTCCGTAAACACGGTGTTCCCTATATAATTAAACCGAGTTTCCACATCATCCGGCGATTCCAAGTCATTCCAGGTCTCCAGCAATCGCGCATCCCTATAGACATCCCAGTTCGCCTTACCAGACTCCGGACTCTGCGTCGTAAGACAGATATGCATCCACTTACCCACTCCATTGAAAAATCCCCGCGACACTTTCATCCTCTTCAGATATCCCTTGCCCCATATACTGAGTATCAGGTTCGCATCATCCCCCGTCATCAGCATCACATTATGTTTCTCTGGACCCAACGAGAAGTCGAAAAATACCTGACCAGCCCGAGCATCCTCCATCCATACCCAGAAACACACGCCACGCATCTGCCTCAAATTCAGCGGATTCATCACCCTTATAGAATGATCAATACCATCGAAATACGCACCCGGCATCTTCGACTTAGCACTCGGCACCGCCATTCCACCCTCACCCCTCACCACTCTACCATACGCATTATCCGCGAATCCATTATATAGACGCACCCAGAGGTAAATGCCTTCATAGAACCATAACATCGTCTTAATCTCCTCCGGCGGTGATAGATCCTCTATCATCGCATTCTTCAGATCCTTACTCACTATCTTATTACACAGCGCATGGAACTTCCCCGTGTTCTTACTATAGAGTATCCGGCAGTATTCCTCCTTCTTATCACCATCCACATCATTCATATAATCATCTGCGCCCAGCCGGAATCCCGAAGCAACATCCGGTGTTCTATAGTAATAACCGTAGGCATTCTTCTCCTCGCCCGTCCCGCAACTAAAGAAGAGATTGCTGGGTGCCTCGGGATAATACACCATACGGCAGAAATCCTGTTTCACACCCGTCCCCCTCACATCCGCCAGACCATCGAAATATCCATCCGCCGTCTTCAGATCTTTTGCGCGATCCGCCATATACTGGAGACTATCCGGCGGCTCCGTCGGCAGACTATCCATAAAGATATCACTCTTATGTATGAAATTCGTAGCCACTATGTTATCCAGAGCGGTGATCACTCCATCACGCGCCGCCTGCTGTAAATCCACGAACCCCTCATCCGAACTTCCCGTGTGACCCCCCGTGCGAACACGACCAATATCCGCCGTCTCCGCATAAGACGGCGCAATTAATCCTACATCATCCTGACTATATACACTGGCATACACCTCTCTATTTTCATACACCCCCCGCAATATCCCCGGGTTCTCAGTTATCTCCTCGTAGATTCGCTGGAGACCGGGCCCGCCAGATTGTAAGAGAGTATGATAGTCTTGGACACGCCTACCCGATTCAACAGCATTGAGATCTTCCTCTAAAGATTGCCGGAAGTCAGCACCCGATTTCCCCGTCGCCCCCGTGAATCCTTCGCCGCCCCCCGCGAAAGGCCAGAGGGTAATCTGTAATGGGGCGAAGAAACACACCATCATAATTACTACTGCGACTATCAAGAGAAACAGAATATACTTAGTTATCTGTTTCATATTTATAATAGCAAGGAATGATATTTTCACATCTCCACTCCGTTACACAGATGCTCCTATGGCAATAGGCACCCTAATGTTGTGTACCATTCTAGCAGTCTTACACCTATTGCTGAAGTCCCGTCGGAATCGACTGATGGATTCGAGGAAATTCACCCCACCGGCGAAAGCTTCCGGTCGTCTAGAGCGAATAAATGTGACGGCATCCCGCGGAGTCAACCCGTAGATAAAGATAAGATACATGGCCACCACCGCCGCAGATCTCTGGCGACCCGCATAACAGTGGATCAACACCCTCTTGCGGTTAGTGGCATATTCATTATGGATGTGGAAGACAATCTCCGCGGCTAGACTGGACATCATGTCTATCTCCACCTTCTGGAGGTTGTCATCCACCGGCAATCGGAAGGATTTCTTATTGAATACCATAGGTAGATTCTTAGTACAGTTGAAAACCACGTCGATGTCCGCCATAAACTCGGGGTCCTGAATCGTCTTATAACTACCCAGCCATAACCCCGGGAAAATCTCGGTTGCTCCATGATCCCCCGCCATTTCTACCTCTATAGACCAGAATTTGACACCCCTATTTTACCGGACACCGAGACGTGATCCGAGATACCATAGTTAATCACCTCTATATCCTCCAGCATTACCCCCGGTGATGCTATGAAGAAATCCAACTCATATGGCCGACACCTCACGTGAAACTGATGGGCTTCACACCGGAGTTCCCCACCGTCATCTCCATAGAGAATATATGTAGTTGGCCGCATCCCGCTGAAGACATTATAGCCGGTGTGCTCTATTATGTCTCTTGACTCATTCGGGGACATGTTGAAATCACCGGCGATTATAGTGGGATACTTCGGCTTCAAATTACTCCGGAATATCTCCTTCAATTGCTTCTTGGATGCCGACATGTTCTCCATCTTTGCCGTATATGATGCCTGAAGATGCGTACAGATTACATTCAGTTTCCCCGCAGGAAGTCGCAGTACCGCAGATAACCACCCCTTCTCCGCCAGAGAATCCGATGCCACACCACGATACCAACTGAATGGATGGAACTCCGTAGTAACTATGGGGAATTTAGAGAGGATAATCAGGCCAGAGTCGATTATCTTCATCGAACTCTTGGTTAATGTCGCGCGGGCTATATGAAAATTCTCGCCGAACTGACGTTGGATACGGCTCGAATTGAACCACATCGACTGGAAACACTCCTGGAGACAGATGATGTCATACTCTCTTAATGACTCGTAGATTCTGGCGATATCCTTGCTATAGTGTGGTAATGACTGGATGTTATAGGTGATTATTCTGGGTGCGGTTGTATCCGTGAAACGAAGCGGTGTTGACGGATAAGAAGGCAATGATAACATCAATCCTACTCGCCATATTATCAGAATAATTATGAATATTCTGGTAATGTCGTATATTAATTGCGGGGGTAACATCGTTACCTATTTAATTCACTTCTAGACGAAAATCGATTCACTATAACTCACCCGGTGATCGCTCCGCGGTGTTCTGCTGCTGATCTGCGGTGTTCTGCTGCTGATCTGCGGTGTTCTGTGTGATACTGAATGTAACTGCCTCACCTCCCCAGAAGGTCTCGGTTCTATTGCCAGAGAGATCGGCATGTCTAGGAATTCCCGGCTCAACCTCCCCGAATATCCTCCGCAATAGATCCCGGAATTCTTCATCCTCTGACATAGTAGTGAGAGATGATGGCGCTCCCACCACAAACCGAATCCTCGGCTGTACCGTAACATCTTCCTGGTCTTGCTCGTCCTGTTGATCGATATCCTCATATGTAAGATCGTGCGATGGATCACTCCATCCATAGTTATCCGAATCTTCATCATCCGCATCCTCAGAGGCATCATCACGCTCATGTTCTATAGCAGTCCCCGTGGTACGCAAGCGAGTCCTCCGCGTAATATCCTGCTGAATATCACGATATCTCTTACGACCCTCCGACTCTAACCGGAGAACCTCCTTATTGTACATAGTGGAAAATCCTATGATATACATCGCCCACGCCGACCAGCTCATAGTTATCGGACGAGCTATAGAGAAACCGAGCTGGGTGCTCATCGTATAATCTATGACGAAACGGCGCATTCCCTCTATGATATCGGGATCAAGTGCCCCCGTCATTACATTTCTAAACGCCGGACGATTGAAAGAGGTGTGATTGATATTGTCGAATACCTCGAGGACCTCATGATATAGTTGTATCGCACTCAACTCACGAATCGTATTATTTATTGCCGCCTTCACCAACATGTTATTGTTCATACGCTGATAGATAAATAGATTGAATCCTGCCTTCTTGAAAGCATATGAATACTCATCATAGTCATTAATATTGTAATGCCGGAAAATCTCCGACAACTCCTGTACCGTAAACTCCTTACCCGTATACGGATTCTTTGGTGTGTTGGGTGCCGGGACATATTCATAGCTGAATGTGATAGCGGTGCGCACTATCCTCTGGATATCCGAAAACAAAAACGTATAGTATTTGAGCTTCGAATCAGGCGAGAATAGCCGAATAGTACGATCACCCGGTCCAAATTCCTCGAGATCTATCCGGGTGTTATTACGAGAATTAACAGGGGATGCCTTGCGTCTCTCCATGAAACGGTAGATGAATTTCTTGGCGGTCCAGCGAAGACGCTGATTTTTACAGAAGTAATGAATCAACTCTATCCTATCCGCGATCTCACATTCTAGACGATCTATGTAATAATGCGTGGCTATGAAATTCTTACCATCATACTCCTCTATAAACTTACTCAGAACACTGGAACAAACCTCTGGGGGATCCAATAAAAAATGAATCATTTGGCCCTTAGTAAAATACTCCGGTTTATATAGCCAATTACTGCCATTCGGTGGCAGGTGTGCCGGTGATTTCTAGAAGAACATGTGTTTTTCCGCGCCATCTTCGTCTATCAGCCACATACCACAGTGATCCATCCGAGTATTATAGATACCGTGGGTGAGTTCGTCGAGATAGTATGATACACCTTTGATGTTGCGGAGAGTAGTGGAGTTTTCGATCCGTTTTATCTCTTTGGGGAGGAGATTGAAGGGTTGTCCATATTCTCCATAGGGTAGACCGTCGGGGTGAAAGGACCAGAGCCAGTGATACTGACAGTATTTACAGTCGACTTTCTTCTTGCGGGTACACTGGAGACGGCGACCTGCGTTCCAGCTATTGGCATTACAGCGGAGTTCGGGGGGAGGTGGGTCGCGTTTTGTGCGGGGTTTCTTGGTGCCGGATTCAGTTTTCTCTTTGTCGCAGATTACTTTGGCGTAGATAGGAATAGTCTCCTGATCAACCATGACTCTGCGGATCATCTCGGCGGGATCTTCTTTCATATCGCGGGCTATCATCTCTATAAAAGCGTAGAGTTGAGTGCGGAGGGCTAGGGTTAGCCGGGTGGCGATGACTTTGTCCATAAGATAGTAGATTTCATCTTGATATTGCGGCTGTGGTGTTACGGCAACCGCGTCGGTAATTTTACTTTCACTCGCCATTTGGAGTGAAGAATGTGACTTTCTTATTACCTGATGATGGTGGTCTAGAACACAATGTCAATTTTTATTCGGCAATCTCTGATGGCGGATGATATTAATCATTAACTCGTCGGATGATGATGCGAAATATCATTTCATTATTCGGATGATAATGTAATCATCATCTCGTCTTCACGACAACATCCAAAAATAAAAATAGGTGTCGGGGATTTTGGTGGAACGATTTCGAATAAAAAAACATCGCTGCTAAGTGATTTGATTTGAATTCAAAAAAAAGTCGTGAAACTTCCAGACATCGCATGACATCCAATATTCATTTCCTATTGACATCTGGGCTATTTCCGCTATAAAGTCTGCGAAGCGCAGTCTATAGAGACTTCTGCTCGATAGGTCTATAGGAAAATGATATGAGATCGCATAGGGCGCCGCAGGCGCCCGCCGGCCTTCGGCCGGGCGCTGGATACGATTTGCCTATCAATTTGCGCCCTATTTCCTATAGATAGTGATGTGATGGTTCTGGAGACTTTCCCGACGTCGATCCTCCAGCGGAGAATACATCAATGTCTATAGGGTATTGGGGGTGGGTGATAGCGATTCTGGTATCGAACGAGGCTTCTATTCTCTATAGAAAATAGAAGAATATGGTATGAGAAATCTACTGGTAATGTCCAGAGGATGAAATGATATCATGTCGGATGATGTTAATTATCATCATCACTTCGGATGATAATGTAATTATCATCTCGTCTTCACAACAACATCGAAAATAAAAAAAAGGTGTCCAGGATTTTGATGGAACGTTTTTGAAATATTTTTTGGTGGTCGCGAAGAACGAGTGATGATGAATCATCACTTCGAAGTGATTTAATTTGAATTCAAAAAAAGTGGAAAACTTCAGACATCGCATGACGTCAAATCACGTTCCCCTATCAATTTGCGCCCTATTTCCTATAGAACACGATGTGAAGTCACTGGAGATCATCATTAATCACCATAGTAAATGATAGTAAATGTGGTTAGAAGCGGTACATGAATTAATCTCGTCCGCCGCGATCCCCACAATCCAATTTAAATCCGCCGGATAAATAAGACACTAAATTATGGCTGAAATCGAGACAACTATACCCAAAATAAACGACCCTAACGCACAGATTATCATATATTCACAATGGTTCATCACTCTAGACTACGAGAACCTCAACATCTTTGATCCTACTATAAATGACACAATCAAACATATATCTATAGATATATGTCCAATATTCGACTCCGATATCTTCATCAAGTATATCGGTATAGCCTCCAAAGATACTCACATCTATACCGAACGAATACCTCCATCCGATCTCCGCATGGTCCTCCAGGAAATCTCCAACTACACCAATGTTTCTATAGAAGAACACCACATGAACACTATCATAGAAGAAATCACCTCATCCATCCAAGTATATTAATATCCTCTAGAAATCAATCTCTTCATCCACCGTAATACTTTTATGATCTGCGCTAGATCCAACATTGGCTTTAGCGTAAGAACTTACCCTCTTCTCGAAGAAGTTATCCTTACCCTCCAGCGATATACGCTCCATAAAATCAAACGGATTCGACGCACCGAATATCTTCTTATAACCCAGCTGAACCACCAGCCGATCCGCCACAAACTCGATATACTGCGACATCATCTTCGAATTCATCCCCAACAGCGAACAGGGCAACGCATCACAGATAAATTCCTTCTCTATTTCCACCGCAGACTCTATAATCTCACGCACCTCCTCCTCCGATAACTTGTGAACTATGTGGTTTCTATAGAGGAGACACGCGAAATCCGTGTGCTGTCCCTCATCCCTCGCGATGAACTCGTTAGAAGTAGTCAAGCCAGTCATAATACCCCTCTTTTTCAACCAGAAGATGGCACAGAAAGACCCAGAGAAGAAAATCCCCTCCACCGCAGCAAATGCGATCAACCTCTGCGCAAACGGCGCGGATTCATTCTCGATCCACCGAATTGCCCAGTCCGCCTTCTTCTTAATCACAGGCACTTCCTCTATAGCCCTGAAAAGATGCATCTTCTCCGCGCGATCATCAATGTATGTATCTATCAGTAACGAATATACCTCACTGTGGATCGCCTCAATCATATTCTGGATGCTGTAGGCAAACTTCGCCTCCGGATACTGAACCTCCCGCTGGAACCTCGTAGCCAAATTCTCCTGGACAATACCGTCCGAACCCGCGAAAAAAGCCAACACATATTTGATGAAATGCTTCTCCGAATCAGTTAACTTAGCCCAATCCGTCTTATCGTGTACTAAATCCAACTCCTCCGCAGTCCAGAAAACCGACTCCTGCGCCTTATATGCCGCCCAGATATCGTGGTGTTGTATGGGGAATAATACGAATCGCGCTGGGTTCGGAGTTAAAATTGGTTCGGTAATCGCGGTCTCCATTTCTTGAACTTCCGAAATTTTACGCCACAATTCTAACTCAGCCCAGCCACTTATTCATACTATTTCTCGCTGTTTCTAATACATTTTAGAGGACAATAAAATTGAAGCGCTGATGCTAAACTCTATAGTGTAATCAAAAAATGGATGGTGGTGTGGGGAGTGCCTGCGGAATCTGCTATCATCCCTACACGATTAGTGTGATAAATTTTTGTGGTCACGGGTGTTGTTTAGAGTGTGCCAGGAAACTTCACGCTACTGATACCGAGGGTCGAGTTTTACACCAGAAGAAGTGTTACTACTGTAGACAGTCGATAGAGAATAAGATATTCACTGTTTATAACACGACTACGGGTGTTTCACACAGCTACACAGAATATCAGGTTATAATGGATCCAAGTTATGGAAGACTTAGTGGAGAACCAGTGACGATGCGAGAAATTGGAGGATTAATTGCCCAATATACCTGGCAAAAATTATCGTCAATAAGAACCATCTTCAAATACAAAGATATTGTAATGCTGATTCTGCTGATACTAGTATAGTATTATAATACTGATGTAGTATTCTTTAGCACACATGATTTTTTATGAATCAGGCGTTGGGTTCTCCGCGTTGAATTTTGCTAGTTTGCGTTGAATTTCACTGATTTCTCTATTAAGTTCGGATCTAGTTGTAATTGGTTTTCCGTTATCTGTCGAAAGAGGTTCCAGTTCCGATTCATCATCTGTCTCATAAGTATAATCAGAATCGTACTCAGATCCAGAATAAGATCCGGAATATTCCGGGGTTTCAGTAGATTCTGATAATCTTGGTACCTTTTTTACTTCTCTACCAGCTAATCGATTTAATTCCTTAATGTTTTCTATACGTTGCCTACGATGTAGGAGACGTTCCTCCTCACTTGTTAATAAGGGTGGTGAATCGGTATCAGGAGATGGCTTCTTTTTCGGCGAAGACTTCTTTGGCGAAGACTTCTTTGGCGAAGACTTCTTTGGCGATGCCTTCTTTGGCGATGCCTTCTTTGGAGATGCCTTTTTCGGCGATGCCTTCTTTGGAGGTGAAGAATCTATAAAAGCATAACCCTTCAACTTAATTTCCGTCTCATTAACATCCGTCTCCGGGAAAAACATTGGGGTTTCCTTCCGTGTTTCACTCTTATTACTAACAACAGGTTTACGCTGTTCCATCACAGGTTTACGCAGATCCATAGGATGATTGCGCGGTTCCACCATAGGTTTACGCAGATCCATAGGATGATTGCGCTGTTCCACCACAGGTTTACGCAGATCCATAGGATGATTGCGTTGTTCCACCATAGGTTTACGTTGTTCCACCATAGGTTTACGCAGATCCATAGGATGATTGCGTTGTTCCACCAGAGGTTTGCGTGGTTCCACCACAGGTTTGCGTTGTTCCACCATAGGTTTACGTTGTTCCACTGGGGGTTTATAATTGATCGGAAGTTCTATTTCTATAGGGCTATCATACTTATCATATTTGGGCACAACAAATTTCGGCAATTCTTTCTTGACAGCCGGTTTCTCTGTAACATCATAGTCATTAATTATAGACGGTGAATCATCTCTAATTTTCACCGTTTTCTTCGCGGGAGCCGCCGGTTTATCCCATGGTGTAGGCACTCGTTTCTCCGCAACTTTATAAGGAATATCTCGCTCTAATTTATTGTAATTATTGATGAAACTATCAGGTGATTTATCCCGTTTCGCTCTCGGATTTTGCTCTACATCCATAACATCGGGCTTCAGATTATCAATTATATCGCAACTCTCGTCACCCTGATCCGCGAACCCCCTATCGCGATTATCCAACATCTTC
>WLEH01000022.1 GCA_009704345.1 Actinomycetota bacterium
AACCAACGGCCAATCGCAGCGCGAGTTCGAATCAATCGGTCATCACCTAATTGCAATGCTTCAATGGTTCGGCCGCCTTCGGCAGTTTCTACTAAAACTGAATTGACCTGCGAATAAAGCGAGGATTCCACTCGATATGCCTGCGGCGAGCGACGCAAATACCATCTAGTTAACGCAACTACTACTGGCAGCGTAACTAAGGCAGCAGCTAAAAATATTGGCGCGGTAAAGAAAATGCCCAGTGAAATTATTACTATCTCCGACACGCAGATAGTAATAACTGGCAGCGCATCGCGCACTGCCCAGGTAACGTGATTGATATCAGTTGTGGTGCGATTTAGCAATTCACCAGAGCCAGCGCGTTCAATTGCATCTGGTGGTAGCTGTACCGCTCGCTGCACAAATCGTTCACGCAGCGAAGACAGCACAAACTCACCCAAGATGGCAGCTTTTGTTCGAGTAAAATAAGCAAAAATAGTTTGCAGCGTAAGCGCTATTGCAATCACAATTACCGTATTAACAACTGCTGCCCTACCGTCACCATTTTTCAGCGCTTCCAACATGTTGCCAAATGCCCGAGGCGCAACCAGGGCGGCAATCACGGTAAAGATCTGTAGCAGCGCCACTACTGCAAATTCGGCTTGATGAGATTTGAACAACGTAAACAATTCATTGTTCACAGTGCGATCAGAGGCAATCGGCAATCTTGCTTTTGCGCGATCAAGCCCAAAGTCTTTCGCCACTCGAGTGGTGTCATTCGGTGGCGGATCAAAGGTGGCAATACCTAATTTGGAAGCATCAAAATCTTTCATTCGCCTCGTACCACCATTGATCGATATTGGGAATTGTCCGCTAGTAACTCTTGATGAGTGCCAACTGCAACCACTTCATCATTAACAATTAGCGCTACTTTAGTTGCGGTATCCAACAACAGCGGACTGCTAGAAAAAATTACAGTTGTTTTGCCATCTCGAAGTGATTTAATTCGATCTGCAATTCTGGCTTCCGAGTGAGCATCAACCGCGCTAGTTGGTTCATCTAAAATTAAAACTGCAGGATCAACATACAAACTCCGGGCTAACGCTAATCGCTGGCGCTGACCACCAGATAGCGTTCTGCCTCGCTCCACAATCTCAGCACTCATTCCCCCACCATCAAGTGAATCTAAAATGTCATCAGCGGAAGCAGCGGTTAGCGCTTGACTAGCTGAGATTCGACCTGAATTTGCAACAGCAAAGTGAGTAGCAATAGTGCCCGAAAGAATTGCTGGATCTTTCTCCTGAACCAAAATTAAATTTCTAACAGACGCTTTAGTGAATGAATTTGCTCGCGCGCTATTAAGTTCAAGTTGTTCTAACTCCTGATAGCCACCAATTCGATCAACTAATGCATCAGTGTTGCTGCTGAGATCGGTCACTACTACTAAATGGTCGCCCGCATTAATAGTTAAACCAGAGCGCAAATCTTTAATGCAGCTTACTTTAGTTAAGCGCTGCTCACCCCACTGATTAACTGGCACTACTGAAAGTAACTTCAAGATTCGTTTGCCAGATACTGATGCTGAAGCCCAACGCTGCGCAAACTCCACCATGGTTTGAATCGGCAGCACCATCCAAACGGAATAGCCAGCAAATGCCACTAACGCACCAATATTGAGTTCACCACTTGCCACTAGTAATCCGCCACCCCAAACCACGCCAACTAATAGCAGTCCTGGCAGCAGCACTTCTAATCCATGCAAGATGGCCCGCATCCGAGCAGTTCTAACCGCCGCAAATCGAACTTCTTGCGAAGCCGCACGAAACCGATTGACGAAAACATCTTCCCCGCCAATGCCGCGCAGCACCCGCAGACCAGCCACAGTGTCGCTGGCCAGATCACTGGCACGGGATAGTTTGGCTCGCTGCACCGATTCGCGCTTTTCAAGCGGCTTAATTAGAAATGCAATACCAATCACCAAAATCGGCACACCAATAACTACCAATAAACCCAGCGTTGGAGCGCCACGAACCAAAATAATTGAAACCACAATAAAACTAATTACGGCACCAACAAATCTTGGGATTAAATCAAAGCCGCGGGCAACTCGCTCCACATCGTTCGAATTAACCGAGACCACTTCGCCAGTTGAAACATATCTGGGTAGATCAGCGCCTAAATTTTTTGCCTGCAACGCAACTAACTGCTGCAACCTAGATGCACAGGTAATCCACATCGCAAGAGCTCGTCGATGTCGCATAATGGTGGTCCAAGCGGTAAAGGCGCCGAGTAACAAAATCAGGCCAGCCCATAAATTAACTCGATCTTGATCGTTATCTGAAACTGCTTGCACCGCTTGACCAATAAATCCTGGCATGGCTGCCATTGAGCCGATCCCGACTATGCCAAAAAAAGTGCCAGTGAATAACAGTCGCTTCATCCCCATCGCGAGCCACCACATTAATTTTGGTGCGGTGGTGAGCACTGGCGTGCCGGGGTCAGTTAGCGGTAGATGACTTAGCGGAGTTGGAATCTTTAGTTTTGACATAAGAGCGCAACGCTAGTGGGTGAATTGGCTGGCATGCTCGCTTTGCTCAGTTCGTGACGGTTAGGTCTTGGTTAGTTCTCAGCAAACAAAACTGCCCCCGAGAAATTCCCGGGGGCAGTTTTAATAATTGGTTTAGCTGCAACCAGAGGTGTTGCCGCAACCTTCACAAACATAGCAGGAGCCAGCGGCGCGCATCTTGATGCCGCAGGTCATGCATAGTGGCGCATCTGCCTTAGTGCCAAGCAGCGCTTCTAGCACCTCAGTGCTGGAATGTGCTTCAACTGTTGCTGCAGCTGGCTTAGTTGCTACTTCAGCTTCAATCGCTGCGGCAATTACTGGGTTAGCTGCAACTGGTGCAATTTCATAACCGTTAGCAACTTCAGCAGCACGCTCTTCGGCGGTGAAGATACCCAACGCAGCGCGTTTTTCATATGGCAAGTAATCCAACGCTAAGCGACGGAAGACAAAGTCAGTGATGGATTGCGCCATTCGCACATCTTTGTCATCAGTCATGCCAGTTGGCTCAAAGCGCATATTGACGAACTTCTGCACGAAGGTCTCAAGTGGTACGCCGTATTGCAAGCCGATTGAGATTGCAATTGAGAATGCATCCATGATGCCAGCCAGCGTTGATCCCTGCTTGCTCATCTTTAGGAATATCTCACCTAGGGCGCCATCGTCATAAGCGCCAGTTGTTAAGTAACCTTCGGCGCCAGCAACGCTGAATGAAATAGTTTTGCCAGTTCGGGACTTGCTCAATCGACGTCGAGTTGGCTGACCAACTGCAACTGCAGCAGGTGCGCTTTCTTCAGTCTTGTCGCTCTTGGCATTGTTTAGTGGCTGACCAACTTTGCAATTATCGCGATAAATGGCAAGTGCCTTTAGTCCCATCTTCCAGCCTTCGAAGTAAACCTCTTCTACTTCTTCAACTGTGGCATTCTCTGGCATGTTAACGGTCTTCGAGATCGCACCAGATAGGAATGGCTGGGCAGCTGCCATCATTCGGACGTGACCCATCGGATCAATAGAGCGAGCACCCATCGCGCAGTCAAACACTGCATAGTGCTCTGGCTTTAGTCCTGGCGCATCAATTACGTGACCATTCTCAGCAATGTATTCCACAATTGCTTCAACAGTTTCATCGGTGTAGCCCAAGCGCTCTAGCGCACGTGGCACAGTTAAGTTAACAATCTGCATTGATCCGCCACCAACAAGCTTCTTGAACTTAACTAATGAGAAGTCAGGCTCGATACCAGTGGTATCGCAATCCATCATCAAACCGATAGTGCCTGTTGGGGCAAGCACTGATGCTTGGGCATTTCGGTAACCGAACTTCTCGCCCAACTCAATGCACTCACTCCAAACCTCTGTTGCTAATTGATGCACTGGGCGATCAAGTTCAGTGCGATTTCGAACTTGATCATTCGCAGCAGCGTGCTTGCGAATTACTCGCTTGTGTGCTTCCGCATTTCGGGCATAACCCTCATAGGTGCCAACCACACCAGCGATTTCAGCAGAGCGCTTGTATGAAGTTCCAGTCATCAGCGAGGTGATACTGGCAGCTAAGGCACGACCTTGGTCTGAGTCATAAGGCAAGCCCAGCGCCATAAGTAACGCGCCCAAGTTGGCATAGCCAATACCTAACTGACGGAACTTACGAGTGGTATCACCAATTGCTTCAGTTGGGAAATCAGCAAATGAGATTGAGATCTCCATTGCAGTGATGATGAACTCAACTGCTTCCTTGAAAGTTACCGCATCAAAAGTGTTGTCATCTTTTAGGAACTTCATCAAGTTCAAGCTTGCCAAGTTACAAGATGAGTTATCTAGGTGCATGTATTCGCTGCATGGATTAGATGCATTGATTCGACCCGATTCTGGTGAGGTATGCCAATCATTAATTGTGTCGTCATACTGAATGCCAGGATCAGCACAGGCCCAAGCAGCTTGCGCCATAGAACGGAATAGTTCTCTAGCATCTAGGGTTTTAATCACTCGACCGTCTTTGCGAGCACGAAGTGCAAATTCAGTGCCGTTCTCAACTGCTTGCATGAACTCATCTGAAACTCGCACTGAGTTATTTGCATTCTGGTACTGAACCGAGATGATGTCTTTGCCGCCAAGGTCCATATCGAACCCAGCATCACGAAGGGCGCGAATCTTGTCTTCTTCGCGAGCTTTAGTTTCAATAAATTCTTCGATGTCTGGGTGGTTAACATCAAGCACAACCATCTTTGCGGCTCGACGAGTTGCGCCACCTGATTTGATGGTGCCAGCCGAGGCATCAGCACCACGCATGAATGAAACTGGACCAGATGCGGAGCCGCCGCTGGATAGCAATTCATTTGCGCCGCGGATTCGAGACAAGTTCACGCCAGCACCAGAGCCGCCTTTAAAGATTACGCCTTCTTCTTTGTACCAATTCAAAATTGAATCCATTGAATCGTCAACTGACAAGATGAAGCAGGCACTTACTTGCTGTGGTGCGGTTGTGCCAACGTTGAACCAAACTGGTGAATTAAATGAAAAAACCTGATGCAGCAACATGTAGGTCAGTTCTTCTTCAAAGATCTTGGCATCATCTTCAGTTGAAAAATAACCATTAGCTCGACCAGCTGCAGTGTAAGTAAGAACTACGCGATCGATGATCTGCTTTAAGCTCCACTCGCGATTGTCATGTCCGACCGCACCACGGAAATATTTAGTGGTAACGATGGTAGATGCATTTACTGACCAGAAGTCAGGGAATTCCACACCGTGTTGTTCAAATACAACATCGCCGGTCTTCCAATTGGTCTGAACTACATCGCGGCGCTCCCAATTAACTTCATCATAAGGATGAACGCCTGACTTGGTATATAGCCGTTGCAACTTGAGTGCATTTTTGCCAGCGGTTTTCTTATCTTTTGCAGTTTCGGTCATGAGATTCTCTTTCTTCGTGGGGCGATCCACTTTTGGTTCGCGTCGTTGGTATTCGTTTTATTAAGACGCGGAGCCATCCCTGTCGCCCACGCTGATGAAATCCTCAGCTGCGTAAGCGGCAGCGCTGTCTCCGACTAAGCCGGCGCGTAACAATGAAATTTCCGCTTCGAAGTCTTCGAGCGAATCAAACGATCGATACACGCTTGCGTAACGCAAATACGCCACTTCGTCCAACTCTCGCAGCGGAGTTAACACTGCTAGACCGACATCGTGCGCGTCTATTTCAGCTAAACCTTCCAATCGAAGTGCTTCTTCAACTCGCTGTGCTAAAACTGCGAGATCAGCTTCGGTGACAGGTCTACCTTGGCAAGCTTTTCGAACCCCGTTAATAATTTTGCTGCGATCAAAACTCTCCACCACGCCATTGCGCTTAATAACTAACAACATTGCGTTTTCGGTTGTGGTGAAACGACGCGAGCAATCGACACACTGCCGACGGCGTCTAACTTGAGTGCCGTCATCATTGGTCCGACTATCAATTACCTTGGTGTCTTCGGAACGGCAAAATGGACAATGCATCTCCCCGCTCCCTTCAAAACCGGCCTAATTTGCTCCATCGCCATGAGGGAATCACCCATGCCTGTGGATAACTAACCCCAATTTGTGGAACAAATTCATCCAGTACCTACTAGATGTAGGGGTGAAACATAGAACTCCTGACCCGAGAATGCAACCGTTGCCAGCCGGCGTGTTGATGACATTTTCGGCAGAATGCGCACATGTCATTTCCCACGATTAACGGCGAGCGAACCATGGAGTTGGGTAACCCCGGCGCGATGCGCAACGCCCTTAATCAACTAGTTTTAACTGGCACCAAGCGAGCAACCGCGGGACTCTGGGAGGTGTACCTAGAAGAAGGCGAACCAGTGGAAGCCGAGGGTGAGCGCCTCTGGTTGGTGGACAGTGATCTCACCCCAATTTGCCAAATTGAGATCACCCGCAGCGATATCCGAAAACTCAGTCAAGTTGATCTTGATTTTGTCTTAGCAGAGGGCGAAAGCCGTCCAGACTTAGCTACTTGGCAACGACAGCAGCGTGCGTATTGGTCAGCTACCGCTGAACCAGAGATGCAAGCCGCCGGTTACGACGCTTGGCGGGTAACTAATGAAACCCTGGTGGTTTGCCTCTGGTTTAAGCTAGTAAATCGGGACTCGGATCTGTTGCCCAGCGATTAAGCCCGAACTTAGGTCATTTAACTGCTTAATCTCCCAAACCACTTCTCGCGGATCCCGATCCGGTGAGATTTCGCCCGCAATCGCCCATAGCGTGTCACCCGATTTGACGGTTACCCAAGTTGCGATCTGTTCCGTTGTGCCCGCTTGATTATTTGCTCCAGCAAGGTCGGTAAGTGCTGGCGCTGCCACGGCCAGAATTAGGCCCAACACCAAACTGACCATTAGTCGACGGCCACGGAGCGTCAACTGCAATGGCGCAGGATTCGAATAAGTAGTCATTTCAACCTCCAGGGAAGAATTCGAACATGTGTACGAAGTATGGCATAGGGGTCCGACAAAATCAAGAAAATACGAACAGGTGTTTGAAACATTTGTTCGGATTGGGTATGGTTCGTTCAGTTGTCGGAGAAAGGGCCACTATGACCGAGCATGATGCCGAGCTTTTGGAGTTTCCAGACCAGGGGTCAGGTGACCTAACCAATCGGCAGCAGTTGATTTTGCAGATGATTGCCGAAACCACCGCAGAGCGCGGCTTCCCACCAACAGTGCGTGAGATCGCCGAAGCAGTTGGGTTGCGCTCACCTGCCTCAGTTACCCACCAACTTCAGGTGCTAGAACGCAAAGGCTATATCCGCAGAGACCCAAACAGCCCGCGAGCAATGGAGATTTTGCATACTGGCGTTGAGCCAGCTGAGAGCGCAAAGCCGGTTTATGTTCCGATGCTGGGCCAAATCGCAGCAGGTGGGCCAATCTTGGCTGAGGAATCTGTTGAGATGGTGCTACCGCTGCCGGCCGAATTAGTCGGATCTGGCGAGAACTTCATGCTTCGGGTTAAAGGTGATTCCATGATTGATGCTGCCATCTGCGATGGCGACTGGGTTGTTATTCGGAGCCAGAACACCGCCAATAATGGCGACATTGTGGCGGCTTTGTTGGATGAAGAAGCAACCGTTAAAACCTTTAAGCGCGATAGCGACGGGGTGTGGCTGCTGCCGCAAAACCCAAACTACTCCCCAATTGACGGCAACTTTGCTCGCATCATGGGCATCGTTGTCGCCGTGCTACGCAAACTATAGGCAACTTGACAATCATTCTCATTTAGGCGAGAATGATTCTCATGAAGAAATTACTTATTGTTTTATTGCTGCTTATTAGTGCCTGCTCCTCTACCACTGAATCCAGCAATGCGGAGCTACCAACCATAACCACTGGTGCATTCCCAATCGCTTGGCTCAGCTCAGAACTATCTGCTGGTTGTGCCACAGTCAATGATCTGACGCCAGCGGGCGGTGATGTGCACGACTTAGAGCTCACCCCGAGTCAAACTGCATCAGTGGTAGATGCTGATCTGGTTATCACTGCAACTGGATTTCAATCTGCATTAGATGATGCTGTAGCCAATACATCTGCACCGGTTTTAGATTTAATGACGATCGTTAATCCAATTTCCGGCCATAGCCACGATCATGACCACGGACATAGTCATGAATCTGAATCAGGACATAGTCATGAATCTGAATCAGGACATAGTCATGAAATGGATGCCGATGGAAGCAAAAAGAGCGAGATTCTAGATCCACATTTCTGGTTGGATCCAAATCGAATGATTGTTGCCGCAGCAGCAATACGAGATGAACTTTCGAAATTAAGTGATGAGTGCCGCGATAATGCTCTAGAGAATTTTGCTAATTTGGAGGCTTCACTAATTCAGCTAGACATGGATTATCAGAATGGCTTGAGACAATGCAGCAGTAATACGCTGGTAGTTAGTCATGAAGCTTTTGGCTATTTGGGTGATGTATATGAGTTGGAACAGATTGCTGTTACAGGGCTAGACCCAGAGAGCGAACCCAGTGCAGCACGAATCACAGAAATCATCAACCTAGCGAAGGAACAAAAGGTCTCAGCTGTCTTTACCGAATCGAGTGCAAATCCAGCTGTGGCTGACATCCTGGCCAATGAGCTTAAAGTGGGTGTGCTTCCGTTAAATCCAATTGAGTTAAAGCCAGCCAGTTTGGATTATTTAGGTGAAATGCAGGAGAATCTGCGTAACCTAATTAAAGGACTGGATTGCAAATAGCAGAGAAACCATTAGTTACTGCCAAACAAATCTGCATTGAGCGTAGTAACAAGTCAGTGCTGCATGAAGTATCACTGGAAATTGCTCATGGTGAGGTGGTAGCGCTGTTAGGCGCTAATGGATCTGGAAAATCAACGCTACTGCAGGCCATTGTTGGATTGATACCGATCGCAAGCGGCGAAGTGGATCTTTGCGCCGGGCATGACGGTCAGAGCGGAATTGCATTAGTACCTCAATTTGCGCCCGCGACTTCGCTTATCCCGCTAACCGTATTTGAATTGGTAAGTTCCGGGTTAACAAATAAGCGCAGTTGGTTTGGCCTAACTAGTTCCCAGCGCAATCAAGTGCATCAAGCTATTGCTCAAGTTGGCCTAAATGATAAAACAAATCGAAAGTACTCATCGTTATCAGGCGGCCAACTTCGACGCGCGCTAATCGCTCGAGCATTAGTTGCGCAGGCTGATTTACTCCTGCTGGATGAGCCACTTACTGGATTAGACCGAGAGAGCGTGTCGGCAGTGGTGCAG
>WLEH01000023.1 GCA_009704345.1 Actinomycetota bacterium
ACAAAGTCTGACACCGCGAATTGGCGCTGAGTTGGGCGATCGAGCTACATTGCTGCAATTCTCTAGTGCATTTTGCACACCATGCCGTGCTACCCGAACGCTGTTAAGTCAAGTAATCACCGACTATCCGGGCATCAAACATGTTGAAATTGATGCGGAATCTAATCTGGATCTGGTTCGAGAGCTAAATGTGAAATCGACACCAACCACCTTGATCCTCAATAGCGATGGAGTTGAGATTTCAAGAGCAGTTGGGGCACCACGTCGCTCTGATGTGATTGCAACCTTAAACGCAATTAGATAAATGCAACTTATTTGCAATTAGCCTTTTTAAGATTAGTCACCTATATTCCCGCCATGATTTCCAACAATGTTAAAACCTTCACCCGCCGCCGAGAAATTGTGTTTTGTCGGCTTGCTGGAACATTGTGTTGTTAGTTCTTGTCGAGTTTAACTAACAACTACTTAAGGAAAATCATGTCAACAAATATTTCACAAGATTCATCAAGATCCGCTAATCAGGAGATCGACGCTCGTGGGCCAAGGTTTGGCGCTGCTATAACAACGATAGTTTTGGCTATTGTGCTATTGACTCAATCAATTGAATTACTTGCGGTGCAAACCGCAGTATTTGCAATAGGTGGATTTATTGGTCCACAACATTCACCTTACGCATTCATCTACCGTAAGTTTGTTAAGCCGCGACTTAAATCCCCGCTCATAACTGAAGACAGTCGACCGCCGCAATTTTCTCAACTAGTAGGATTTGTCTTTACCTTAGTTGGGTTCATTGGGTTGGCAACCAACACTGATCTGCTATTCACAATAGCTATTGCTGGTGCTCTTTTTGCTGCCTTCTTAAATGCAGCTTTCGCCTTCTGCCTTGGATGCGAGATGTATTTACGGGGTCGCCAAATTATTGCCAAGTTTCGCTCTTTTTAAATTCGGCTACCATAGCCAACATGCGGAAACTGGGTTTTGTCATCGCCGTGGCATTTTTATTGGCTGCTTGCGGAGGTGATGTGGCGAAGCCGAAAACCACTTATGAGGTTTTAGAAGCACAAACTATGGCGCTGCCATGTTCGGAAACAGATCCTGAGGCAAAGCGATATCTAATTACTAAGTCGCGTACCCCATTAGGTGCAGTTACTGCCAGCGCATGTGGTTATCCAGACAGCGAATATGGCCCAATAACCGTGTTAGCAATTTCTAAGCAAGGTTCAACTGGCGTGGAAGTGCTTGCAGAATCGGAAAGTTTCTGGATTGGAAACGAATCAAGATTTACCGCAACGGACAATGGCTGGGAACTAATTGGGTTAGTGGGAAATGGTTTTGATGGCGACGAGGCAGTGCTCAAGTTGAATTTGGCAAATGATGAATTTATCGGTTCAGTTGAGTTACTACCTAAACCACATCCAGTGTCAATCAAATCACTGATGAAAACTGAGTTAGATGGTCGTAACTTAAAGCTAGTTCGACAGATTTCGGCAACTAGCAGCTATAAACGATATGCCATCACATACAAAAGTGGTGAGCTAACCATCAGCGGGATTATGAATATTCCAAACGGTGATGGTCCGTTCCCCGCGTTAGTTCTTGGTCATGGTTATATCGATCCAAGAATCTATACTTCCGGTCGCGGTTTAGCCCGAGAGCAAGATTATTTAGCAAAGAATGGCTACATCGTGCTGCACACTGATTATCGAAATCACGCCGGCAGCGATGATGATCCCGAAAACAATATTAAATTCCGACAAGGTTATGTGTTAGATATTGTCAATGCCGCGCTCGCACTCCGTCAATCCGATCTGCCTGAATTAGATGACAGTCGAATTGGGTATCTGGGTAGATCCATGGGCGGCGGTATTGGGTATCAAGCAATGGTTGCCTTCCCTTATGTATTCAATACTTATGTGTTGTATGCCCCAACCAGTGCTGACTATGCCGACAACTTCAATCGCTGGGGTCGAGTAGCTGCTGATTTTGCGCAAGAAGTCTCTGACACTTATGGCCTGCCAGAAGATAATCCAGAATTCTGGGCTGGGATATCAGCACTCAATTATTTTGATCAGGTGGCCGAACCAGTACTAATCCATCACGGCACTTTGGATGATAGCTGCGAGATTAATTGGTCAAGACGCGCTGATGCTGAACTTAAGGCTCAAGGTAAAGATGTCACGCTGATTGAGTACGTGGGTGAATACCATGCCTTCTATCGCGATTGGACGTTATCCATGGAGCGAACAATTGAATTTCTCAAACGCACTATGAAATAGCCGAACTGCTGGCCCTGGCTAACCACCGGTTTGTTCCTATCGTTGCTGATCCCAGATAAGATTCTCAGGAATAATCAGGGAGTTAATATGTCAAATGAGTTGGTTCCGCATTGGATTGCTGGAAAAGAATTTCTTGGCGAAAGCAAGCGAACTGCACCGGTTTTCAACCCAGCCACCGGCGAGGTAACAAAGTCTGTGTTGTTAGCCAATAGATCTGACATCGAAGCTGCAACTAAAGCGGCGGCGGCGGCTTTCCCAGGCTGGCGCGACACTTCGCTCGCAAAGCGCCAACAGGTCATCTTCAATTTCCGTGAATTATTGAATTCCAGAAAGCATGAACTTGCTGAAATTATCACAAGTGAGCACGGCAAAGTTATTTCAGATGCGCTAGGTGAAATTACCCGAGGTCAAGAAGTTGTGGAGTTTGCAGTTGGCATTCCCGAGCTACTAAAGGGTTATTACAGCGAAAACGCATCAACCGGAATTGATGTTTACTCATTGAGACAACCACTTGGTGTAGTTGGCATTATTTCACCTTTTAATTTTCCAGCCATGGTGCCAATGTGGTTTTATCCAATCGCAATAGCTGCTGGTAACACAGTTGTAGTTAAACCTTCTGAAAAAGATCCAACTGCTTCGCTTTGGATAGCTAAATTATGGCAAGAAGCAGGTTTACCTGATGGTGTTTATAACGTATTGAATGGTGATAAAGAAGCAGTAGATGGTTTACTGGAAAGCCCAATTGTTCAATCAATTTCTTTTGTCGGATCTACCCCAATTGCAAAATATATTTACGAGAATGCCAGCGAACATGGCAAACGAGTACAGGCCTTGGGTGGAGCGAAAAACCATATGTTGGTGCTGCCAGATGCAGATTTGGATCTAGTTGCCGACAGTGCTGTTAATGCTGGCTTTGGCTCTGCTGGTGAGCGCTGTATGGCAATCTCAGTTGTGGTTGCCGTGGAACCAATTGCTGATCAATTGATTTCAAAGATCACTGAACGAATGAAAGGCTTAAGGGTTGGTGATGGGCGACGCTCTTGCGATATGGGTCCGTTGGTAACAAGAGAACACCGTGACAAAGTTGCTGGATATATTGATATCGCAATTAAGGATGGGGCCAAAGTTGTTGTTGATGGTCGAAATGTTAATCCAGACGGTGACCAGAATGGCTTTTGGTTGGGACCCACTTTGATTGATGAAGTTCCCACCTCTTCCAAGGTCTATACCGAAGAAATCTTTGGGCCTGTGCTTTCGATTGTTCGCGTGAAAAGCTATGAAGAAGGTGTATCTCTTATCAATTCTGGTGCCTTTGGCAACGGCACTGCGATCTTCACTAACGATGGTGGTGCTGCCCGTAGGTTCCAATATGAAATTGAAGTTGGCATGATTGGAATCAACGTTCCTATCCCAGTGCCGGTCGCCTATCACTCATTTGGTGGATGGAAGCAATCGATGTTTGGTGATACTAAAGCACATGGTGTTGAAGGAGTGCACTTCTTTACCAGAGCAAAGGCAATAACTAGTCGTTGGCTTGATCCAAGTCATGGTGGTATAAATCTGGGATTCCCCCAGAATTAAATCCCAAGATTATTTCGGCTTGCCTGTTCTTGCGGTAAGTTTCAAAGTAGGCATCGGTGGCGCTGGAATTCTGCCACCAAGTTTGTCTTGAAATGATCCAAATCTAGTTTGATGTGTTGCCCAATCCTCACGCATCTTGACTATCTCATCGTGACTACGTCCAATGAAATTCCACCACATGATTATTGATTCAGTGAATGGTTCGCCACCAAGCAGAATCAGCAGTGAATCCTTAGTTGCAGTAATTGAAAGATCAGACCTGCCTGACTCCAAATAGATCATCGAGCCAGGTTCAATTTCAACACCTGAAATAGTTGCAGCGCCTGAAATTAACAACACGCCGTATTCAAAATTCTGAAGTAATTTAACTGATGAAGTTCCACTTCTATTGAATCTAATCTCTGCACCAACTAAAGGTGAATAGGTTTGCGTACTGGCGGCAACGCCTTCCAATTGGCCAATGAATACTTTCAGTGTTGAATAGTCAGTTTCAATAGTGGGAAGATCTTTATAGTGATTAAATTTTGGCGCAATACTTCTAACTTCATCTGGCAAAACAACCCAAAATTGAACTCCGTGCAACGCAGTATTACTATCCAACGAGAGTTCAGAGTGGGAAATTCCATCACCAGCTGTCATAATGTTAAGTTCGCCAGGATTAATAATCTGAACACTTCCAATTGAATCTCGGTGTTCTACTTCACCACTAAACAGCCAAGTAACTGTCTTTAATCCAGTATGAGGATGAGCTGCAACCTGCATCGCATGCTCTTGGCTAGTTGGACCAAACAGGTCAACAAAACACCATGCCCCAATTGTTCTTACCTCACGGTGTGGAAGTACTCGTTGAATTTCAATGCCAGATCTTGGCGTTAACTGAACTTTGCGTGGTTCCAGCACAATGCTCTTTTTCGCATCATGCTGGCCCACCTCAAACTCCGGCTGGTGTGCCAGATTACTCATAAAGCAGTTACTTCTTGAACGCTTTTAGGATCTGTTCGGCTGCACCACTTAGTTCAGCTGGAATTACCCAGATCTTGCTAGCTTGGCCATTTGCAATCTCAGGTAACTGCTGCAGATATTGATAAGCCAGTACTTTTTCATCTGGATTAGCTTCATGCACAGCATTGAATACCTTCTTAATCGCCTGTGCTTCACCATCTGCTCGCAGAATTGCTGCTTGCGCATCGCCTTCAGCTCGAAGAATTTCAGCTTGTCGAGCACCCTCTGCGGTCAAGATCTGACTTTGTTTTTCACCCTCTGCGGTAAGAATTGCAGCGCGCTTATCACGCTCAGCGCGCATCTGCTTTTCCATTGATTCTTGCACGCTTGGTGGTGGATCAATTGCTTTTAACTCAACTCGATTAACACGCACACCCCATTTGCCGGTTGCTTCATCCAGCACACCACGAAGAGACGCATTAATGGAATCACGAGAAGTTAAAGCAGCTTCAAGATCTAACCCACCTACTACGTTACGAAGTGTAGTTACAGTTAATTGTTCGATACCTTGAATAAAGTTTTCAATTTCATATGTTGCTGACTTTGGATCGGTAACCTGAAAATAGATCACAGTGTCAATTGAAACCACCAAGTTATCCTCAGTAATTACTGGCTGTGGTGGAAATGAGACAACTCGCTCTCGAAGATCAATCAGTGGTCGCAATCGATCAATGAACGGAATGATGATGGTAAGCCCAGCACCAAGTGTGCGGTGATATCGACCCAGTCGCTCCACGATTCCAGCACTGGCTTGCGGAATGATTCGAATAGACCTTGTTAGTACTACACCAAAAATAACTACCAGTAAAACCAATACGCCAAATGACCAAGAAAACATGATGCTATCCCTTCTGTCGAACCACTGCAGTTGCGCCTTCAATGGCAACAACCTCAACGCGAGCATCTGGGTTTATTAGGCCAGATTCACTTCTTGCACTCCAAACTTCACCACTTAATTTCACTTGACCTGTCAGGTCGTCAATTTGAGTTAGCGCAACTGCTGGCGCCCCAATTAATGCTTCGACATTTGTGGCATAGTCAGCTGGTCGCTTTTTTAGGTGGCGTAGCGCAATTGGGCGCAAAATGAATAGAGACAAAGCTGCTGCGATGCCAAAAACTATTCCTTGGGTTGCCATATCAAAACCAAGGGCATTTGCACCAGCGGCCATTAAAGCTGAAAAGGCTAACGATGCAAATAGCAGATCAACTGTCAGCATCTCAACTACCAAGAGTCCGCCGGCTGTTGCCAACCACATCCATAACTGCATTACCGCCTCCTAGCTAACACGGGGAATCTTACCCGTAATATGAATCTCCGGTATTTTGAAAAAGGTTGAATATCAGTATGAGCAATCTGGTCCAACGTTTTGTGGCAAAGCGATTTCGCAGAATTATCGCCAATAGCCCAGACGGCGTACCACCATGGTTAACCGCCGTTGCCGCCGGCGATGATGCTGGGTTGTTTTTGCCAACTGATGCGCCTTGGGTGGTGCACGGTGATTTGGCCACGTTGATTGGTGGTATTAGAGCGCTGTTAATGCAAGCTCTTCATCCTGGCACACTCGCAGGAGTTGCAACTCATTCCCGCTATGAAACTGATCCACTGGGTCGATTAGCTGGAACTACGCGTTGGTTAACGGTTACAACGTTTGGCTCGATCCAAGCAATTGATGATGAGGCAAATCGTGTTAATCGAATGCATCAACGGGTAGTAGGCAACTTCACTACTGGGAACGGTGAAAATCGAAGTTTTCAAGCAGCGGATCCTGATTTACTGCTATGGGTTCATATTGCATTTACCAATTCATTTTTAACGGCGCACGAACTCTATGGTGCTGAATCAATTCCAGGAGGCGCTGACAACTATGTCGCGCAGTGGTCAAAATCAGTTTCCCGACTTGGTCTATCACAAGCTCCAATGACTAAGGCTGAATTAGACCAAACCCTGCTGGACTATTACACAAGAAATGAATTAGCCATATCGGAAAGCACTGCGCGGGTAATTAGTTTTATTCAAAATCCGCCTCTACCTAAAATTGCATCACTTGTTTATGCCCTGCTTTATCAAGCAGCCGTTGCATCAATTCCAAATCCTTATCGCAGTTTACTAAATCTAAAAGCTATGCCACTTAGATTGATTCGACCTATTATGCGGATATTCTTATTTGTTTTAGCAAAATCAATTGGGCCAGAATCACCGATTGAAGAAGCTGCACTCACTCGGTTGCGAAGGATAGGTGCAATTAGTTAACTTGCCAATGAGTTATTTCAGGTGCTGCAGCAAAAAATGGGCCAATTAAGCCGCGCCATTGCGTAAAAAGATCCGACTCACGAAATCCAACCGTGTGATCTTCTAAGGTGTTCCAATAAATATGAAGCAAGTAAGTGTCAGACTCTTCTTCCCCAGTTAAGAACTCAAACTTAACAAAGCCAGGCGACTTACTTAATACATCCGATACTGCTTTGGCCAATGCTGTTTCAAAATCTGCTCTATTTTCAGTAGCAACTTTGATTTTTGCAGTTTCTAAAATCACTTCAATTCCAATCTGCTCTATAGTGACGACATGATAAATCTCCCAAATACTGACCTAACCGTACACCCGCTTTGCTTAGGTGGAAATGTATTTGGTTGGAGCGCTCCGAAACCACAATCATTTAATGTGCTTAATCATTACTTTGATGGTGGCGGCAATTTTATTGATACTGCGGATCTCTATTCAGAATGGGCAGAGGGAAATTCCGGCGGTGAGTCTGAAACCATCATTGGTGAGTGGATGAAATCTAAAAACAATCGTGCCCAAATGGTTATTGGCACAAAAGTATCAAAACTGTCTACCCGAAAAGGTTTATCAAAACAAAACATTTTGTTAGCTTGTGAAGATTCACTTCGTCGACTTCAAACTGATTACATTGATATTTATTATTCACATGAAGACGATCCCACAGTGCCTATGGAAGAAACTCTTTTAGCTTATCAGGAGTTAATTTCAGCAGGGAAAGTAAGATATATTGCCGCATCCCAACATACCGCAGCACGACTAGCAACAGCATTAGAGATTTCAAAAACTAGTAATTTACCAAGCTACATTGCGCTACAAGATCATTACAACTTAGTTCATCGGGAACCTTTTGAATCTGAGCAAGCAGCGGTTCTCAAGAAACACAACCTTTCGATGATTCCTTTTTTTGGATTAGCCACCGGTTTCTTAACTGGAAAATATCGGCCAGGTCAATTAGTTGAATCAGTTCGCGCCAAGAGTGTGGAAAAGTATCAGAATGAGAAAGGTTGGAAAATCGTGGCAGCAGTTGATCAGATTGCGAATGCAAGAAATACAACTATGTCGGCGATCGCGCTTGCTTGGCTTAGAGCGCATCCGCAAGTAAGCGCGCCAATTGCCAGTGCTCGCACTGTGGCACAACTGACTGAAATCATGCCGGTAGTTGAGCTTTCTGGTGCTGAAATAACCCGACTTAATGCGGTATCTGCTTAACGTTTGATTAACGCCCTGTTTAAAATACCGCCATGCGGGAGCCCAAGGTAATTTTGTTTTATGCCTTTACCCCTATTGCTGATCCAGAGGCAATTAGGTTATGGCAGAAAACGTTGTGTGAGTCTCTGGACCTAAAAGGCCGTATCTTGATTTCGGAGCACGGAATTAATGGCACTTTAGGTGGCGAGATCTCTCGATTGAAGAAATACACCAAGGCAACAAAGGAATTCCCAGGCTTTAGAGGAATTGACTTCAAATGGTCTGATGGAACTGGGAATGATTTTCCACGCCTCATGGTTAAAGTTAAACCTGAATTAGTTGCGTTTGGCACTCCATATCAGATCAAAGTTAATGAGCGCGGTGTTGTTGGTGGCGGTATTCATCTAAAGCCACAACAAGTTCATAAACTAGTTGAAGAACGTGGCGACGAAGTAGTTTTCTTTGATGGCCGTAATTCATGGGAAGCAAAAATTGGTAAATTCAAGAATGCAGTAGTGCCAGAAACCACTACTACCAGAGACTTTGTTGCAGAATTAGATAGCGGTAAATACGATCATTTGAAAGAAAAACCAATTGTTACATATTGCACTGGCGGCATTCGTTGTGAAATTCTGTCTTCACTTATGAAAGAGCGAGGCTTCAAAGAGGTTTATCAGATTGATGGTGGAATTGTTAAGTACGGTACTAAGTATCGAGATAGTGGGCTTTGGGAAGGTTCATTATTCATGTTTGATGGTCGTATGACAATTGACTTTAGTGATCAGACTAAGGTAATCGGTGAATGTGAAAAATGTAATGAACCAACCAAACAATATTACAATTGCGCTCGAGCTCTATGCCACCGACTTATTCTGCTTTGTGATGA
>WLEH01000024.1 GCA_009704345.1 Actinomycetota bacterium
TGATTCGGCTCGAAAAAAGCCGCTGCCATTTTTGCCAACTAAGATTGGACTTATCTGTGGTCGCGCTAGTGCGGCTATGCATGATGTCTTGGTAAACGCAAAAGTTCGCTGGCCGCTGGTGCAATTCGAAGTTAAGGAAGTTGCAGTTCAAGGCGATAGCGCGGTTAAGGAAGTAGCAGCAGCGCTAATTGAACTTGATGCTAATCCAGAAGTTGATGTCATCATTATTGCGCGAGGTGGCGGATCGCTAGAAGATCTATTGCCGTTCTCGGATGAAGGCTTAATTCGGTTGATAGCTAAATTGCAAACGCCAGTAGTTAGCGCGATTGGCCATGAACAAGATACGCCGTTACTGGATTTTGTGGCGGACCTGCGGGCTTCAACTCCCACTGATGCGGCACGAAAGGTAGTGCCAAGTTTGACTGAGGAGAAAGATTTCATCAGCAATTTAATTTATCGATTGCAGCGTGAAGTTTATTCAATTATTCGAGATGAGCAAGCGGGATTATTTGAGTTGCAGCGCAGCTTGCTGCAACTGCACCCAAAAACTCAGTTACTAAATCAAAAACAATGGTTAACCCAACAGCAATATTCATTACGCAATTCATTGCAGACACAATTAGCAGCAGCAGCAAATCAAGTTGCCGCTGCCAGCGCTACGATTAGAGCCTTATCGCCGGAGGGAACACTCGCGCGCGGTTATGCAATTGTTCGATCAACGCAAAATGAGTTAATTACTAAGCCGCCAGCTGCTGGCTCTGGGCTTTCAATTCGCGTGGCGGCAGGTGAGTTTCCGGCGATTGCTGGCGAACAGGCGGATCACTAACTGGACCTCTATTCTTGGGCCATGGCTAAAAAGGTTCTTATTGCTGCCCCCCGCGGCTATTGCGCTGGTGTAGATCGAGCAGTGATCACAGTAGAGCAAACTTTAGATTTGTATGGAGCTCCAGTTTATGTCCGCAAGCAAATTGTTCATAATAAGCATGTTGTAGAGGATCTTGAAGCGCGCGGTGCGATTTTCGTTGAAGAATTAGATGAAGTGCCGCCAGGTAGCACGGTAGTTTTCTCAGCGCACGGTGTTTCCCCTGCAGTTCATGCGCAAGCTGCTGAATTGAATTTAAAAACAATTGATGCCACCTGCCCGCTGGTTACCAAAGTGCACCAAGAGGCCAAGCGCTTTGCTGCTGAAGATTATCAGATTTTATTGATCGGCCATGAAGGTCATGAAGAGGTTGAAGGAACTGCAGGCGAAGCGCCAGAACATATTCAACTTGTTGATGGCTTAGATGCAGCAGATAACATAAAGATTGATCCGAATCGACCAGTTGCTTGGCTTTCGCAAACTACACTGTCAGTTGATGAAACCATAGAAACTGTTGATCGACTTCGCGCTCGGTTACCGATGTTAATTGATCCACCAAGTGATGACATCTGCTATGCAACTCAAAACCGACAAGGTGCAGTTAAAGCAATAGCGCCGCAAGTTGATTTGTTAATTGTGGTTGGCTCTGGCAACTCCAGCAACAGCGTTAGGTTGGTTGAAGTTGGTCTTGAAGCAGGCGCAAAATCCTCTTATCGAGTTGATAATTTCACTGAATGCAAAGAGGAATGGCTGGCAGGTGTAGAGACGGTTGGCTTGACCTCGGGTGCATCAGTTCCGGAATCATTAGTTGATGGTGTACTTAACTGGTTAGCTGAGCGAGGTTTTGGTGATGTGGAAGAAGTAAAAACTGCGGAAGAGCGCTTAGTTTTTGCTACCCCACCAGAGTTACGCAAGGCGCAGAAGGCTGCAACTAAGTAATTATTTTCGGTTAGCAATTTTATAGAGCAAGAAGCTAATTCCGAATGCAGTTAAAACAAACGGCGCTAAATTTGATAATCGAGTAAATATGGTTGCGCTCAATTGATTAATTGGGTTTGCGGATTGAGCAATTCCAATTAAATCAGGCAAAGTCACTGCTACCAGATAAGCGGCAGGGGGAGTTGCGACTAAATAAGCTAGATCAGCTTTGTTCAGCATGCCGCGACCAATTAGTACTAACGCAATACCGGCAACGCCTGTGATCATTCCAATTTCGCCGCGAAGCCAATCTTCAATTGCGGCAGTGAGACTGAGCACCGCAAACGTAACCAAGATAAATCGGCCAGTGCGCGGGGTATCGAAAACTTCAGGCACTACCCGACGGCGTGATGCCACTGCGGGACGGGCGTTATCGGCTAACTCACCGGATGCACCAATCGCTCGGTAAAGCTGTCCTGGTTTCTGTGCCACATCTACCATCGTAATGAGTATCTCTAGGATTGCCGCTATGGCGCTCACAATCGGAATTGTTGGCCTGCCCAATGTGGGCAAATCAACCATGTTTAACGCATTAACTCGCAGCAACGTACTTGCCGCAAACTATCCATTTGCCACCATTGAACCTAACGTAGGTGTCGTTGGTGTACCAGATGCCAGGTTAGACGTTTTGGCGAAGATGTTTGGATCGGAAAAAATCCTGCCAGCAACAGTTTCGTTTGTTGATATTGCCGGAATTGTGAAAGGCGCCAGTGAAGGTGCGGGTTTGGGAAATAAATTCCTCGCCAATATTCGAGAAGCAGATGCAATATGCCAAGTGATTAGAGGCTTTGCCGATCCTGATGTGATTCACGTTGATGGTCGAATCTCACCAAAAGATGATATTGAAACCATCAATACCGAATTGATCTTGGCAGATCTACAATCATTAGAAAAAGCGATTCCTCGACTGCAAAAAGAAGCACGTAATGATAAGACGAAGCAGGAAGCTTTAGCTGCTGCCGAAGCTGCTCAAAAAATCCTCAATGATGGCAAAACTATTTTTGCTTCGGGCATTGATCGAGAACCATTACGCGATCTATTCCTGTTAACCGCTAAACCATTTTTGTATGTCTTTAATGTTGATGATGCCGGCTTGATGGATGCTGCTGCTAAAGCTCAAATGCAAGCGTTAGTTGCACCAGCTGAGGCAATTTTCCTAGATGCCAGGTTAGAAACAGAGTTGCTTGAGTTAAGTGATGAGGAAGCACTTGAGTTGCTCAGCAGTGTCGGGCAAACTGAATCGGGTCTAAGCACGCTAGCTCGAGTTGGTTTTAATACGTTAGGCCTGCAAACTTATTTAACTGCCGGACCAAAAGAAGCTAGGGCCTGGACCATTCCAAAAGGTGCAACCGCACCAGAGGCAGCAGGCGTTATTCACACTGATTTTCAGCGAGGCTTTATTAAGGCTGAGATAGTCGGCTTTGATGATCTGGTTAAGTCTGGCTCGATGGCTGAAGCTAAATCAAAAGGATTAGTTCGCACTGAAGGTAAAGAGTATGTTATGGCTGATGGTGACGTTGTTGAGTTTAGATTCAACGTTTAAAGCTGCTTAAACATCTCCAATTCAGTCTTGAGTAACGTTTCAGTTACTGAGACCTGCGGTGTCATGTGAGTAACGTTTGATAGCGGCAAGAATTGATGCTGCAATCCTAAATTGATTAGGTGAGCTGATAACTGCAGGCTATGAGCTGCAAGCACATTGTCATCAGCTAAGCCGTGCACAATTAGTAACTTACCAATTCGAGTTGGATTCAACTTAAGTAGCGAATTTTGATCGTATGTAACTGGATCGTTGGCCGGATGACCTAAGTAGCGCTCGGTATATGCCGAGTCATATAGGCGCCATTCCGTAACTGGCGCACCGGCAACTGCAACTTTAAATATATCTGGCTGCACCATAGTTGCCAGCGCACTTAAATAGCCACCAAAAGACCAACCACGAATACCGACGCGGTCTAAATCAAGCACGCCGGGCAGCTCTTGATTTGCTTGCTCTAGCGCTGCTATTTGGCAATCAAGTGATGCGGTGAAGTTCCTGGTAATGGCATGTTCCCAATGCACATTTACTCCTGGCGAACCAAGGCCATCAGAAACAATTACCGCAAATCCTTGATCGGCAAACCATTGATCCAGCGCATATTTGCGTTTTGTGCCAAGTACTAGTTGAGCATGAGGCCCGCCATATGGCGACATAATTACCGGTAATGGTCCAGTTGCTGAATTTGGTAATAGCACTACCGTGCGATTTGTTTGCGTATCACGCAATCGGGTTAAGTTGATTTGGATATTGGGTGCAAATGAATAATCTTCTAATGTAAAGGTGTTATCTGGGGTAATGACCCGATAGAGCGGATCTTGATTAAAACTAGTTGTCATAACTACCCGTGTTGCAGGAGTTGCTGCAAGCAAACTGGCATAGTGCCCAGCTGTAGTTAACTCGATTATTTCACCAGCTTGCACTTGCAAGATTTGATTGAAAGCAGAATCAGTGGTTGCTTCGATTAACGCAATATCCGAGTTGCTATAGCCAATATTGCGGACATACCAATTAGTTGGTGTTACTGGTTCACCATTTCGATACAGCCGTCGCTGATTTCCATAAAAATCGTCTCGGACGTCCCATCTGGTTTCACCATTTGCCCTATGCAGTTTAGGTGAACTTTCCACCCAAGTTTGCTGCTGCACCATATCCAAGATTTTTGCACCGGCAGATAAGTCAAACTTCAGATGGTGCTGTTGCTGCTGGCTTCGATCTAACACAATGGCATAAACGCTCTGATTATCACTCCAGCCGGCTTGCGATAGATAAGGAAAATTTTCAATATCCCATGAAATTGCTTGCGAGCCCGTACGTGCTGCGAATATTCGCAGTCCAATTCGAGGATTTTCAGTACCAGCAAATGGGAATTTATGATCAGTTATCGGTTTTGTTGGTTGAGCCAAATCAGCAATTGAGATTTTGCTAACCATGCTGTCGTCAAAGTATTGGACCAAAATTCGCTCACCATCAGGTGAGAACCAAAATCCAGTTGATCGGCCAAATTCCTCTGCACTCAAAAAATCAGCTAAACCCCACGTGTGATTGTCGTTTGGTGTTATTTGATAGCCTAGATGCAACGCATCAGTTGGAATTACCCAAACCGAACCATTTCGCACGCAACCAATAGTTGCCCCATCAGAACTTAATTGTGGATCAAAGACATCAGTTAAATCAGCTAACTCAATCTTGATTTCATCATTAATGCGCAAAACAAAAAGCGTGCCGCTAAGCGAAAAAACTAATTCAGTGCCAGCTTTTGAAACTGAAAATGAAGTAATGCCAGCGCCAGATTCTCGAAGTCGCTCGCGCCGTGCCTTTTCTGCTTCGGGTAAATCTGACGCTATTTCAACATCAGCTGGATTAAAAACAACTCTGATCTGGCCCGTTACCAAATTCAATTGTTTTAGTTGCAATACTGGGTCAGTTGGGCCAGTGCTCTGCAGGAAATAAACACCACCGTCAGTTATCACGAATGATCTTGGTGCGCCATTGCGGAAGCGACCAGAGGCAGCGTATTGACTAATAAAGGTTTCCGAATTACTCACCCGCATAAGGTAGTGGGAAAGTTTTGAGGTTGCCCTCAGGGTAGCGGGGCATAGGCTACGGCCATGCAGATTACGACCTGGCTGAGTTCCGCAATCATTGCGTTATTAACCAGCACTATCGCGGTATTTCTAAGCTCCTCGGTTTATGGCGAAATACCGGTGGGATCAATTCTGGCAGCGGGATTAATTTTTTTTGCTACCCGATATCTTAAAAAATCTAGAGCATCATTTTGGCAATCAACGCTAGTAATTATTTTTTGGGGTTTGATTACATTTCGAGCAGCAACGCCAACTGCGATGGGGGATTTGATTTTAATCGAAGATCAATTCACTTGGTGGTACGTTGGCTTAACTGGTAGCGCTGCGTTGATCTCGCTAATTATTCCGGCTAAGTCGGTGGCAAAATCGCCCGACGCAGTTGAGTTCCCGAATTAGCATCACTTACTTCATAACCCAGTTTAGTTAATTCATCTCGCAGTTGATCACTTAACGCCCAATTCTTTTCTGCCCTAGCATCACTGCGCTGAGTAACTAAGTTTTTAATTTCATCGGATAACTCAAGAGGTGCAGTAGTTAAATCAAGTTTGAGTAAATCTGCCGCTGTTGCAATTGCATTGGCTCGAGCGCTTGGCGATTTTGCTAGTGACTTTTCTTTGGCGCGGAGCGCTAATACCGCATCAGCGGTGTTTAAATTGTTAAGCAAATGGCTAGACATTTCAACTTTAAGTTCGCTATCAACATCTTTTGCTAACTCAATTTGATCGCTCCAACGGCGTATAGTTTGTTCGGCTGCAACCAAGGTGTCCCAAGTTAAATTTAGTTGTTGTCGGAAGTGATTTTCTAAAAATACTAATCGAACTGCAGCTGGTGAAATATTCGCTGCCATCACATCTCGCAGCAACACTACATTGTTGGTGCTCTTTGACATCTTTCTGCCTTCAAACAGCAAATGTTCGGCATGAACCCAGGAACCAACCACTTCAGTGCCAGTTAAGCTGTTTGATTGTGCTCGTTCATTTTCATGATGTGGAAAGCGCAAGTCAATTCCGCCAGTATGAATATCAAAATGATTTCCAAATGCATTAAGCGACATAGCGGTGCATTCAATATGCCAACCTGGAAAGCCAACTCCCCACGGGGTCTCCCACGTAAGTTGAGTGCGACGCTCATCACTTACTTTCCAAAGCGCCCAATCACCATGAAATCTTTTTGCCGCATTTACTTCACCATCAAAGCGATGTCCAGGTTTCAATTGATCCAACGTGTTGCCACTGATGGCACCATAGCTGGAGAATTTCTCCGCACTAAAAAATACTGAGCCATCGTCACCTTGATAAGCAAATCCCAACTCAATTAATTTAGCAATTACCTCAACCATCTGATCAATAGTCTCGCTAGCGTGCGGGGTTTGATCTGGTAGGTGAACATTCAGCGCAGTTAGATCAGCAAAATATTGCGCTTCGTATTTGCGAGCAATATCTAATGCGGTGACATTCTCAATAGCTGCTTGTTGCAGCATTTTGTCCTGTCCTGGATCTACTGCTTCAAGCCCAGTGTCATCAACCATATGGCCGACATCGGTGATGTTTTGCACCACAACACATTCAATGCTTGCGCTGGCAAGTGCGGTTCTAATTAGGTCAGGAAGTAAGAAACTGCGAAGGTTTCCAAGGTGAACATCTCGATAGACAGTTGGTCCGCAGGCATAGATCTTTACTGGTGATTTAGCAGAAATCGCTGCTAAACCTCGAGATTTCGTGTCGTAGATGCGGAGCATGGGTTAAGCCTAGAAGGAAATCGCTCGCGGCGTTGCATTTGCTTTGCTGGCGAGAGGCGATAATCTGCGCCTACGCAATTTGAGGGGTGGCCCAATGACTTATGTGATTACCGAAGCTTGCATTGATACGCAAGACAGGTCCTGCATTGAAGAATGTCCAGTTGACTGTATTTATGAAGGTGATCGCATGCTTTACATCCACCCAGATGAGTGTGTGGATTGCGGCGCCTGTGAGCCGGTATGTCCAGTTGAGGCAATTTTTTATGAAGATGATGTGCCAGCTGAATTAAGTAACTACACCGAGATCAACCGCGACTTCTTTGCTGAGATTGGCTCACCGGGTGGCGCTAGCAAAGTGGGCCGCGTTGGTAAAGATGTTGATGCAATCGCGGCAATGCCACCAAAGGCAAGTTAGTTCTTGCTCGCTGATCACTTACCCGATTTCCCGTGGGATTTGCTGCAACCAGCAGCAAAATTGGCTGCGAATCATCCGGCTGGCTTGATTGATTTATCTGTTGGCACCCCAGTTGATGCGGTAGCACCTGAAATTCAAGCAGCAGCAGCTGCAGCACTTGATGCGCATGCTTATCCGTTAACTGCTGGCACCACTGCACTAATTGCAGCGCAACAAACTTGGTTGGCCAAAATTGCACATGCTGATGTATCTGCACTTGGAACTATTCCAACTATTGGCTCAAAAGAGGCAGTCGCGCTGTTGCCGTTGCTACTTGGCTTAACTGGTAATAGCAAAGTCGCAATTCCAAAGTTGGCCTATCCAACTTATGCCGTTGGCGCGCAAGCAGTTGGTGCCACCGTGGTGCTCGCAGATACGCCGGCAGAGTTAACTGAGTCGGTAGATTTTGTTTGGCTCAATTCGCCATCTAATCCAACTGGGAATGTGTTAACTAAAGCAGAACTGATGAGTTGGATTGAATTTTCCCGAGATACTGACACTGTTGTTGCTAGTGATGAATGTTATTTAACTCTAGGTTGGGATGAAAGTCCAATTTCGATTCTCAATACTCAACTTATTGGTGGTAACTATCGCAATTTAGTTGCGCTGCATTCACTGTCTAAGCGATCATCGCTAGCTGGTTATCGGGCAGCAGCAATTTCAGGTGATAAGGAAATTGTTTCTGCACTGCTGCAAGCTAGAAAGCATCTAGGATTAATAACGCCAACCCCGAGTCAAGCAGCAGCAACTGCGGCTTGGTTAGATGAAGCACATGCGCTAAAGCAACGCGAGGTATATCAAAATCGTAGAACGGTGATGCAACAGGCGTTCCGGTCTGCTGGATTTGAAATTTCGCATTCTGCTGCAGGACTGTATTTATGGTTAACGCGCCATGAAGATTGCTGGACCAGCGTTAATTGGTTGGCAGAGCGAGGCGTCTTAGTTGCACCTGGAATCTTCTATGGTGAAGCAGGGGCCAAATTCATTCGAGCGGCAATGACAGAAACTGATGCAAAAATTAATCAGTTACGCGACCGATTAATGTAATGCTTGGTTTAAACCGCCCCAAGTTCCAGATTTAGAAATTGCTTCAATCGCGCCAGTTTGGCTGTTGCGCCTGAATAACAAACCTGATTCGCCAGATAGCGATGCTGCTTTAATTGTTTTGCCATCGGGTAACAACACTTTGCTACCAGCAGTTAAATAAAGTCCAGCTTCAACGATGCAGTTATCGCCAAGTGAAATACCAACACCCGCGTTAGCACCAATTAAACAATTCTCACCAATTCGAATAACTTCTTTACCGCCGCCAGATAGCGTGCCCATAATAGAA
>WLEH01000025.1 GCA_009704345.1 Actinomycetota bacterium
CCAGTTAAATCCTTTACTGATTTGGCATAAGCAGCTAGTTGAGTTGGGTCTGCTGCATTAATTGTTGGTTGATGAAGCTTTGAATCATCGGCTAAACCGCGAAGTGCAGTCATGGTGCCAGCTATATGTTGCACAGGAAGCACTAAATGCCACTGTGGCGTGATGCCAAGCTCTTGATTTACCGCAAAAATTGATGCGTTAATTGCTTGGTAACTAATAAGCACACCTTTAGGTTTTCCGGTTGAGCCTGATGTTGTTGCAACTATTCCGATATCTGCAGCGACTGGTTGGCTTGGTGCAACGGCGGCAAGAACGGCTCGGCCGCGAGCAGAATCACCACCTGGCAACACTGCCACTGCAGCAGTTTGTGCCAACACCTGGCGCAATGCCGAAATCACCGCAGCGGTATCGGTTGCGGTCACGGTCAACAAGCCAGGTTTTGTCATCGGTCTTAGGGTAGGGCAATACCGATCCGATTCAGGGGGAAGCCAAATGACTGTTGATCCGGCCCATAGCTCAGCGAAGCCAGGAGCGGATTGGGAAGCAATCGGCCAATGGCAAGACATTGAATATCACCGTGCTGACGGCATCGCCAAAATCACGATTAATCGGCCAAAAGTTCGAAACGCGTTTAGACCGCAAACCGTAACTGAGCTAATGCAGGCATTTGATGTTGCGCGCGATGACGAATCAGTTGGCGTAGTGATTTTGACTGGCAAAGGCGATTTAGCATTTTGTTCCGGTGGCGACCAGATGATTCGCGGCGATGACGGCTACATTGGCAGCGACAAATTGGCTGAAAAAGGAATTGGTCGACTAAATGTGTTGGATCTTCAAATCCAAATTCGTCGATTACCAAAACCAGTAATTGCCATGGTGGCAGGTTATGCAATTGGTGGTGGACATGTGTTGCATGTCGTTTGCGACCTATCGATTGCAGCTGAGAATGCGAGATTTGGTCAGACTGGTCCAAAGGTCGGATCTTTTGATGGTGGCTATGGCTCCGGTTTATTGGCCCAGCACATTGGCCAAAAACGTGCTCGTGAAGTTTGGTACCTGTGCCGTCAATATGATGCAAAGACTGCACTTGATTGGGGACTAGTTAATGCGGTAGTTCCAATTGAAGAATTAGAAATTGAAACTGTTAAGTGGGCAAAAGAAATGCTACAGCACTCACCACTTTCTTTACGTATGTTGAAGGCCAGTATGAATGCTGCCGATGATGGCTTAGCTGGAATTCAACAACTCGCTGGCGATGCCACGCTGTTGTATTACATGTCTGAAGAAGCACAAGAAGGCAGAAACGCATATCAAGAAAAGCGTAAGCCAGACTTTAGTAAGTTTCCTAAACGCCCGTGATTGAAGATCTACTTGCACGAGTCCAACCGTTCCAGGTTGGGTTAACTACGCAATTTAGATCAGTTAATCATCGAATCGGTTTTGTGATTCATGGCAAACATGGCATTGGCGAGTGGGCACCCTTCGCTGATTATGGACCAGCAGCTGCGGCTAAATGGTTGGCTGCCGCGCTGGAAGCTGCTGACCAACCTCGACAACAAATCTTTCGTAATGAAATTGTGGCTAATGGCATCGTGCCAGCACTTGATTCAGTTGCGGCAGTGTCATGGGCAGCAGACTTAATAAGCAAATATCAACTTAATACCTTAAAAATTAAAGTTGGTGACCGTGATCAATTGAATCGAGTCCGAGCAATTAGGGCTGAATTTCCAGATGTCACATTAAGAGTTGATGCAAATGGCAGTTACCGTGCAACAGAAGCAACAGAATTGATTCGAGAATTTGCAGCACTCGATGTTGCCGTGATTGAACAACCTTGCGCGACTCTTGCCGAATGTAAAGCGGTAAAGGGTAATGGCGTGTTAATTGCAGTTGATGAATCAATTCGCCTAGCAACAGAACTAACTGACGAGTTACTAACTGAAATTATAGATGCCGCTGATATCGCGGTACTAAAACCAATCCCACTAGGGGGCAGCAAACCAACTTTGAACTTGGCAGCAAAACTTGATCTACCGGTAATTATTTCTGGCTCTTTGGATACCAGTATTGGACTTAGTTTTGTGGCTTATGTTGCTGCCTTATTGCCAACCGAACCGCTGCCCAGTGGTCTTGGTACGTCTGTATTGCTTGAACAGGATTTGGTTCAGACAAGCCTGTTGCCAAGGCAGGGAGTGATCAAGGTTTCTGAGCCAGTATTGGATGAGCAACTACTAGCGGAAGCAACGGCTCGAATTAGTTCAGTAGAGTTGGCAGAACTAACCCAGCGACTGATTGCTGCGGCAGAATACTTAGAAGAGGTGCAGCTGTGAGCTCTACTGCACAGGCTCGCACGTTAGTTACCGAATTAATTGCAGCGGGTGTAACGGATATAGTCATTGCACCTGGATCTCGCAATGGACCAATTTCACTTGCAGCTTTAGCTACACCTGGATTAACCACCACGGTAAGAATTGATGAGCGCTCCGCTGGCTTTACTGCGTTGGGATTGGCAAAAGTTACAAAGCGAAAGACCGCAGTTGTTGTAACTAGTGGCACTGCTGGCGCACACTTGCTGCCCGCTTTAATTGAGGCGGCGCAATCCGGTGTTGAATTAATTGCAATAACGGCTGATCGACCAAAAGATCTAGTTAACACTGGCGCAAACCAAACAATTGAACAGCTTGAATTGTTTTTAGCTGCAACCAAGAATGTGGTTGATCTAGATAGTTCTTGGCCAGCAGATATGTGGCGCAATGAAATTCAGTTAGCACTGCAACAACCTGGCGTAATTCATTTAAACCCAAGGTTCAATGAACCGTTGCTGCCAACTGATCAATGGCAAGGACCAGAAGTATCTACTGCGCCTAACCCAGTTAAGCCTGAGAAATTTGTCGCAACTGATTTGCTGGCTGGGAAGCGCGGTTTAGTAATTTGTAGTGGTGATGAGATTAACCATGCCGGCGAGATCGCACAGAAATTGAATTGGCCATTAATTGCAGAACCAACTGGAACGCTTCATCCAAATCTAATTTCTAGTGGCGCATTAGTTGCTGCAAGATTTACTGATCAAGTTGAAATCGTTGTAACTGTTGGGCGTACTGGTTTAGCTCGAGGCATCAATTCTTTAATTAATACCAAACCACGAATTGCTGTAAAGGTTCCAACTGCGTTGACTAATGTAACAGCACTGGCGCAAAGCAACGGTGAACTTGAACTTGATTCATTATCTGCTATCGGGCATGAATGGTTAAATGATTGGCAGGATCAAGCAAGTGAATTGAGAACAAAAATTGATGAACTAGTTTCATCAAGCTCACTAGGTGGACTAGATGTTGCAGCTACGTTGTTAGCTAATTTGAAGTCACAAAATCTGTTGCACGCAGCGGCGAGCTTGAGCTTGCGGGATTTAGATTATTTGATGAAGCCAAACTCAATTGGCCTGATCACCGCTAACCGTGGTGTAAATGGAATTGATGGCATCGTGGCATCTGCAATAGGTGCTGCAACTGCTTGGCAACGAACTGGTGGTGGGCAGGCTTATTGTTTGTTAGGTGATGTTGCGCTGCTTCATGATTTAGCAAGTTTGACTATCCCATCTACCGAATCGATGCCTAACTTAAGGTTAGTTGTAGTTGATAACAATGGCGGTGGCGTTTTCAGCACAATTGAACAACGGGGTGTTACCGGATTTGAACGGGTATTTGGTACACCCCATCAAGTTGATCTTGCAAATCTGTTAGGTGGTTTTGGTATTGCAGTGACTGTGATCAGTAATAAAGCCCAGTTGGCAAGTATTGTTACAGATTCCCCTGGTTTATCAGCGGTAGTGATTTCTGGCGTTGATCGAGATACCGAAGCCGATCTCAGAAAGCAGATTGTTAATTTAACGCGTTGAGGATTGCTTTAAATTTTGCCGCTGACTCGGCCAATTCAGACTCCGGGGTAGAGCCAGCAACAACACCGCAGCCGGCATAGAGTCGAAGTGAATTGGTATCAATTTGTGCACATCGAATCGCAAGTCCTAGATCGCCATCACCATTGCCATCAATCCAGCCAACCGGCCCGGCGTATCGGCCGCGATCCATTCCTTCTACTTCGGCAATTAGATCACGGGCGCGCTCAGTTGGTGTACCGCAAACTGCTGCAGTTGGATGAAGTGAACCTGCTAGCACTAAAGCTGGTGCGTTATCTGCTACCACTGCTGTTACCTCGGTTGATAAGTGAGCCACATTTGCTAACTGCAGCACAGTTGGTGATTTTGGCACAACTAAATCGGTGCAATGAACTGCTAGTGCCGCTGAAACTGATTGAACTGCATAGTCATGCTCTTGTTGATCTTTGTCGCTTGCCAACAATTTTGCTTGGAGTATTTCGTTATTGTTCTCATCTTTGTTCTGCGTGATAGTGCCAGCAAGAACGCGAGATATAATTCCATTACCTCGTTTGCGAAGCAGCATTTCTGGAGTTGCACCAACTAATCCATCAACATAATATGTCCAGCAATCTGGAAAAGCATTGGCTAGATTTTCAATTAAGTATCGAACATCAATTGAATTTTCAGTTTTAACTACTAGATCCCGAGCGAGAACTACTTTGTCGATATCGCCATGATTAATTTTTGCAACCAATTCAGCAACAATTTCTCCCCATCTAGCTTCAGGCAATGTGCCGCCAACTATTTCAACTGCACCGGGTGAAGTTGGTGCTAGGTGAGGTTTCTTAAGTTGCGCTAACGCTTCGATTGGGTCGGTGCCATCACTGGTTGTGATCCAATTTTTGCCATCAGTTTTACCAATTACAATTCTTGGCACAATTAAAATACTTGGCGTTGGCTGTGCCCTAAAGCCAAAGGACGCAAACGCGAATGCGCCAGTTCCAGTAACTTTTACGTCGTCAGTTACCTTTGAATTTTTTACCACATCGCGCCACCAGCGATGAGCGCGTGAGAATCTTTCTTGCCCCAGAATTTCAAATGAAATAGTTTCACCAATTGCGATCATGCCGGTTCGTTCACGGAGCCAAACTGCAATTTTTTGATCTGGTGTCGATTTGGGTAGCAAGCGCACCAGATCGCCTGGATCTGAAATTTCTTTGGTTTGAAAGTTAAGGCCAGGCGCTAATTGCTCAACTATTGCGGCGTTGCTCACCAAATAAGCCTAGAGCCAAGCGGCAGATCCTGCGCGCTTGAGCAGGTAGGGCAGAATTACCTGGTGGATAACTTTCGAGCCGACCTAACCAAGCAACCCGATGAGGTGCAGGCCATGTTTGATCGGGTAGCAAATCGCTATGACCTGATGAATGATCTGCTGTCGCTGGGCCAAACTAGAAGTTGGCGGCGCGCCACGGTGCGAGCAATTAAGCCAACTGCTGGTGAGATGATCTTGGACTTAGCTGCTGGCACTGGCACCTCAACGGCAGCAATTGCACAAACTGGAGCTACTGCAATTGCATGTGATCTATCAATTGGAATGCTAGAAGTAGGAAAAAAACGTCATCCGCAATTAACCTTTGTTGCCGGTGACGCGCTGGCGTTGCCATTTGCTGACGAAACTTTTGATGCCGTGACAATTTCTTTTGGTATCCGAAATGTAAATGATGTGCCCAAAGCGCTGCAGGAAATGTATCGAGTGACTAAACCTGGGGGCAGATTGGTCATTTGTGAGTTTTCCACCCCGGAGGTCGGTTGGTTTCGTAAGATTTATCAAAACTACTTAATTCGGGCGCTACCTAAGGTGGCCGGCAAGTTTTCGAGCAACCCAGTTGCCTATCAATATCTGGCTGAATCCATTCTGGCATGGCCCAATCAAGCCCAATTTGCCTCACAAATTCAGCAGATTGGCTGGGCTGAGGTGGCTTGGCGGTCGTTAACTGGTGGCATTGTGGCGCTGCATCGGGGAGTTAAGCCCGCAACTAAATGATGTGGGAACAGCCACAGTAATGGGCAGGCTGGAGGCCCAGGTCGCCCCCTAGGATTAGGGGAGTTAATCGAAATTTGCCGAGAAGGAGATTCCTGTGGAATTAGCCTGGCCGATCGTCGGTCTGGGGCTTTTAGCCTTTGGCTTTGGTGCATTCTCGGTTATTGCGTCGGCAATTATTGGGCCAAAGAAATACAACAAAGCCAAACTCGATGCCTATGAGTGTGGCATTGAAGCAACACCGCAACCAATGGGTGGTGGCAAATATCCAATTCGATATTACTTAACGGCAATGATGTTTATTATTTTTGATATTGAAATTATGTTTTTGTATCCATGGGCAGTGAACTATGGCGCACTAGGAGTATTTGGGTTAGGTGCAATTGGACTGTTCTTGTTGATTGTGACGCTCGCTTTTTTCTATGACTGGCGACGCGGCGGATTGGAATGGGACTAAATGGGTGTTGAAGAAAAACTACCGTCAGGCGTAATGCTTTCGAGTGTTGAGCAGTTAGTTGGCTATGTCCGACGTAACTCACTTTGGCCAGCCACATTTGGTTTAGCTTGTTGTGCTATTGAAATGATGGCAATTGGCGCTGGCAGATATGACATTGCTCGATTTGGTATGGAAACTTTCCGCGCTTCCCCCAGACAAGCAGATTTGATGATTGTTGCTGGCCGAGTAAGTCAGAAAATGGCGCCAGTGCTTCGCCAAATTTATGATCAGATGCCAAATCCAAAATGGGTTATCTCAATGGGTGTTTGCGCATCAAGTGGCGGCATGTTTAATAACTATGCAATTCTGCAAGGTGTTGATCATGTGGTTCCAGTTGATATCTATTTGCCTGGCTGTCCGCCGCGACCTGAGATGCTAATTGATGCAATTTTGAAACTACATGATCAAATTCAGAACACCAAGCTAGGTGTAAACCGAGTTAAGGAAATTGTGGCGCAAGAAGAAATTGCGCTGAATACCAAACCACTAATTGAGATGAAGGGATTGTTGGCATGACCGAATCCAACAATCCATTAGTGCCGCAGGGTGCAACCGAGCTGCCTTTAGTTGATGTGCGGGAAGGTTCATTTGGTGTGCGCGGCAGTGGAGATACTTCAGGTTTTGGTGGTTTAGTAAGACGAATTTATCTGCCACCAGCAGCATCTCGACCGCTGCCTGGTTGGTTTGAAGATGTGGTGGCGGCGCTAGAGCAAGCACTAGCTGCCAAAGATTTGAAGCCAGCCGATGTGATTGAACGCGTTGTAGTAGATCGCAATGAGTTATCTATTAATGTGCATCGACATCACATTAAAACTGTGATGCAGTTGTTGCGCGATGAGCCACGTCTTAAGTTTGAAATGAGCATGGGTGTAAGTGGCGTGCACTACCCACATCAAACTGATGCGGAATTGCATGCGGTTTACCACATTCGCTCCATGACGCATAACCGCCAAATAAGAGTGGAAACCACAGCACCTGATGTTGATCCTCATATCCCATCAACTGTTGATGTCTATCCAACTAATAACTGGCATGAACGAGAAACTTATGATTTCTTTGGCATTGTTTTTGATGGCCATCCAGCTCTAACTCGAATTGAAATGCCAGATGATTGGGTCGGTCATCCACAGCGCAAGGATTATCCGCTCGGTGGCGTGCCAGTTGAATACAAAGGCGCAACAATTCCAGCGCCGGATCAGCGACGGATGTACTCGAAATGACCCAAGACAATTTAATTTTCGAAACAGCAACTGAAGGTCAAGAGACTTCGCAGGGACGCGTTTACACCTTGTCCGGTGGCGATTGGGATCAGGTTAAAGCGGCACCAGCAGGTGAAGCTGAGCGAGTTGTTGTGAACATGGGGCCACAGCACCCATCAACTCACGGTGTGCTTCGGTTGATTGTTGAACTTGAAGGTGAAACCGTTACTGAAGTTCGACCAGCGATCGGCTACCTACATACTGGAATTGAAAAGAATTTAGAGTTTAGGACCTGGACTCAAGGCGTAACTTTTGTAACTCGAATGGATTACTTATCCAGTTTCTATTCTGAGACAGCTTATTGCCTAGCAGTTGAAAAACTACTTGGAATTACAAATGATGTGCCAGAGCGCGCAACCACAATTCGCGTAATGTTAATGGAACTTAATCGAATCTCATCTCACTTGGTTGCCCTTGGCACTGGCGGCTTGGAACTTGGTGCTTTAACCGCAATGTTCTTAGCCTTCCGTGAACGTGAAATTGTTTTGGATATTTTTGAATTAGTAAGTGGTTTGCGAATGAACCACGCTTACATCCGCCCAGGTGGGTTAGCGCAAGATCTACCGCCGGATGCAATCGAGAAAATTCGAGAAGCAATTCCGCTAATTCGCAAGGGTTTTAAGGACACCGAAAACCTATTGGTTGGCAACAGTATTTGGTTAGCGCGAACTAAAGATGTTGGTGTGCTTGATCTGGATGGCTGTTTAGCGCTAGGTGTAACTGGTCCAACGCTGCGTTCGACTGGACTTGCATGGGATTTGCGAAAGACAAATCCATATTGCGGTTATGAAACTTATGACTTCCAGATTCCAACTGTTGATAGCGCGGATGCTTACGGTCGATTCTTATTGCGGTTAGCTGAGATGGAGCAGTCGCTACAAATTGTGGAGCAGTGCTTAGATCGATTAGCGCCAGGGCCGGTAATGGTGGGCGATAAGAAAATTGCTTGGCCAGCGCAACTTTCCATTGGTGGCGACGGCATGGGTAATTCACTTGAGCACATCAAGCAGATTATGGGCACTTCAATGGAATCGTTAATTCATCACTTCAAGTTAGTAACTGAAGGTTTTGAAGTGCCAGCTGGTCAGGTTTATCAAGCAGTTGAATCACCTCGTGGTGAATTAGGTGTGCATATGGTTTCTGATGGTGGCACTAGACCGTATCGAGTGCATTTCCGAGATCCATCATTTACAAATTTGCAATCAATCCCAGCAATCTGCGAAGGCGGACAAGTGGCTGATTTAGTGGCGGCGATCGCAAGCATTGATCCA
>WLEH01000026.1 GCA_009704345.1 Actinomycetota bacterium
GGCGCATGCCGTACATCGCTGAACCTACGCCTGCTGCCACCATTGCAGCCTCTGAGATTGGGGTATCTCTAACGCGCTCGCCACCAAACTCTTGTGCGATGCCCTTTACCTGTGCAAAGTGACCGCCTCGCTCCTGTAGGTCTGTTCCCAAGATAAAGATTCTGGGGTCTCTAGTCATTTCCTCGCGAATGCCAGACTGGTAAGCCTCGGAATATGTCGGATCGTTAGCCATGATTAACCTCTCAACTTTCCAGAATCAACATTTAACATTACTTCTGATGGATCTGGATGCGGTGAGTTCTCTGCAAACTCAACAGCGTCCTTTATTTCTGCATCAACACTAGCCACCATTTCATCAAATGTTGCCTGATCTAAATGGCCTTCAGAGAATAATCGAGCGGCAAACTGATCAATTGGGTCGCGATTGCTGCGCCAATCCTCAATTTCTTCTAGTGTTCGATATTGACCTTTTTCACCAACATTGTGGCCGTAGTAACGATAAGTCAGCGCATTCAAAAACGTTGGTCCGTTGCCAGCTAACGCATACTCTCTTGCTTGAGCAACTGCGTCTCTTACTTCCAAAACATTTTGACCATCAATCGTTGATGCCGGCAAGCCAAATCCACTTGCGCGCTTTGCTAGGTCGCCACCTGCAGTTACCCGATCAATAAAGGTTTCAACTGCATATTGGTTGTTATCTACCACAACAATTAGTGGCAACTTCCAAATTGCTGCCATGTTTATTGCTTCCCAGGTCCGCCCGGTATTCATGCCGCCATCACCAACAAAGCCGATAGCAACTTTTTTGTCGCCAGCCATCTTGATACCTAATGCGGCGCCCATTCCAATTCCCATACCGGCGCCAACAATTCCGTTGCCACCAAAGTGACCACGCGAGACATCACCTAAGTGCATCGAAGCACCTCGACCTTTGGCAACACCAGTTGCCTTAGTCATTAGTTCAGCCATAACCTCACGGGCAGTAAATCCCTTGGCCAAGGTATGGTGATGTGAGCGGTGAGTTGTTGCAATTACATCGTCAGGGGCGAGCGCACTAATCACACCTACCGCAACCGCTTCTTGACCTGATGAATTGTGCATGCCACCCGAAACCTTGCCACGTAATGTCAACTTGTCAGCAGTTTCTTCAAAGTTGCGAATCATCATCATCATTCGCAACATGGCTAGCATTTCTTCTCTTGACCCCATGACTATTCCCCTACCTATTCCGATTCGCCTGGCGCAAGAATCACCGTGATAGTTTCGCCAACCGGCACCGATGCCCCCACTTGGAATCGATGCTTACCCACTGTGCCAGATGATTCGCAAACAACCTCTACCTGCGCTTTATCAGTTTCGATAAGCGCGATAACGTCGCCAGCATTTACTGCTTCGCCTTCTTGCTTGATCCACTTTTCTAAATAAGCTTCTTCCATCGCCATACCTAAAGCTGGGATGAATACCTCTTCCATTTACCTTCTCCTTGGTTAGTTTGCTCGTGGATCAACTGCTAAGCGACCATGTTTGATGGTTTTGTTCTTGGAATACTCAAATACGTCTATCGCTGACCATTGCACTAACCGAGGTCCAGCTACTTCAGAATACCAAGCGATGTGACTGGTCAAAATAATATTTGGCACATTTCGTAATGGCGAATCGGCTTGCAGGGGTTCGGTTTCGAACACATCAAGTCCAGCCGATGAGATCTTGCCAGAAATCAATGCCGACGCTAAGGCGGCTTCATCGATTAAACCGCCGCGTGAAACGTTAACAATCATGGCGCCATCTTTCATAATTGAAATAGCGCGCGCATCAACAATATTCTTAGTTTCTGGCGTAAGTGGAGAATGCAACGAAATCACATCTGATCTCTTTAGTAAGTCGTCAACATTATTCACCATTTCAAAATCAAATTTATCTGACTTAATCATCGGATCAAAGCCAATTACTTCCTTGAAGAAGGGGCGCATCTTGGTCATCAGCGCATGTCCAATTCGACCGCATCCGATTACACCAAGCACTGAGTTTTCCAATGACATTACTCGAGGAAAGTCTTTGGTTCGCCAATTATTTTCACGAAGATCTTGATCGGATGGTAACAAGACTCGATTAGAAGCCAGGATCATTGCAGCTGCGTGGTTAGAAACTTCATCCACTGCATAAGCCGGTTGATGAACAACCGCTATCCCATGATCTTTAGCCGCATCTAGGTCGATGTTATCGAGTCCTACTCCCATCCGACCAATTGATTCCACACTGTCAGCAAGTGCAGAAATCTTTTCGCGGGTAACTGGTTGAGTTGCAACCAAAATGGAGTTGGCACCTTCGGTTAGCTTTGCCACTTCATCTGGCGTATCAATAGACCCGATTCGAAGTTCAAATCCAAGCTCAGCTGCCAATGGGTCAATCCAGTTTGGCATTGCAATAGATCCGGTTGCTACAGCAAAAACTGGCTTTGTCATTTCACTCCAAAAAGTTAATTGAATCCCCAACGATGGTTAAGCGTAGGCGGGGGCTTCGGGCTAGTCAACACAATAAATCGATTACTGAATCTGAAATGATGTGGTAACGAATCCATAATGAACAACTCAAAAAATACCTAAATAATGATGGACATCACGATTGACATTGAACTAGGGTCATGCCGTCAACTCAATCAAGATAGCATGGTGATTCCGTGAATACTCCTACTTTCGACCTACGCGGCAAAACAGCGGTAATTACTGGGGCAAGAAAAGGTATTGGGCTAGCAATCGCAACGGCGATGGCAGAGCACGGCGCTGACATTATTGGCATTAGTTCCCAAATCGATACCGATAGCAGTGAAGTTGAATCTCGGGTTAAAGCTGCCGGCAGGAACTTCACTGCCATTAAATGTGATTTTGCTAACCACGACGAAGTATTAGCCCTAACTCGTGATCTGGCAGACACCAAAATTGACATCTTGGTTAATAACTCAGGCATAACTCAACGAACACCTACGTTAGAGCACTCCGACGAGATGTGGAACAAAGTGATGCAGGTAAACCTGACCACGCCATTTGTATTGACCAGAGAAATTGGAAAACAAATGGTCGAGCGCAAAAGCGGCAAAGTTATCTTCATTGGATCGCTTTGGTCATTGCAAGGCGGATTAAATGTTGTTAGCTATGCCGCAAGCAAGCATGCAATTGCTGGGATCACAAAAGCCATCTCGAATGAATGGGCGCAGCATGGTGTTAATGTGAATTCGATAGCTCCTGGCTTTATTGAAACAGACATTAATTCCGCGCTGAAAACAAATCTGCCAGAACGGTACGCCTTTATTTCAAGCCGCATCACAGCTCAACGCTGGGGCCAGCCAGAAGACATTGCTGGTGCGGCGGTCTTTCTTGCATCACCTGCATCGGAATACGTACACGGCATCGTGTTATCAGTTGATGGCGGTTGGTCCGCAAATTAAATGAGTCTCTCAGCTGCTGGTGATCGAATCTCTGGTCATCGCTATCGTGACATTCTCTATTTGTTCACCATAAATACCGCAGCGTTGATTCTCAATCCGATTGTGTTGGCGTATGCGATGGATCCATTGCTGGTTACTTTCTGGCGGTGTTTTTTTGGTGCGTTGATCTTCATTCCGATCGCGCTTTTTACCCAGCCTGGTTTTTATCGGAAAATTGTGAAGTCACAATGGGGATACATGGTTATTGCTGGTGCAGCCCTTTCAATTCACTTTATTGGCCTAATGCAAGGGCTATATCAAGTTAGTTTGGGTATTGCGCTCACAATTATGTCTACCGGAGCTATCTGGATTGGCTTGATTGGAATTTTCATTCTCAGGCAAGTGCTAACACCTGGCCAGTGGGCCGGATTAGTAGCTGGGGTAGGCGGAATTGTGCTTTACGCATACATCGGCAATTCTTTTGAAGCTAGGAATTCAACCGCGCTGCTTTGGTTATTGGCATCTGCTTCAAGTGGAGCGGTATATGTAGTGATTGGCCAGAAGGTGCGAGCGACAATTACCAATTTCTCCTATGTGGCCATAGTGTTTTCGGTAGCTGCCATCATCTCGTTGGTCTATTCATTAATTACTCAAAATTCAATCATGGTAGAAAAGTCGTCTGACTGGGTTGGTATTTTATTGATTACGTTCTTTGGTCAGATTTTGGTTCATGCGGTATCAAATCTGTATCTCAAGCATGGCGAAGCAGCTGTTTTGCAGCTAACAACGTTAATTCAAATTCCATTAGTTGCAATTATTGGCTGGCTTTTGTTTGATCAGCAAATTGGCTTGGAAGTTATTCCTGCGTTGGTGTTAACAATTGTTGGGTTAGTCATATTTAATTTAGCTCAACCCAAAACCCCAGCCTCTGAAAATTGATTGTGCAATGACATTTTCTGGCGCTGGAGATCGAATTTCCAATCACCGCCATCGCGATTTAGTTTATTTGCTAATAATCCAATTTTCGGCACTAATAACTAGTCCGATCGTATTGGCTTACGAGATGGATCCACTTGTCGTAACGTTTTGGCGATGTATTTTAGGTGGATTATTTTTCTTGCCATTAGCACTTATGACACAACCGAAGTTCTACCGACAAATAAATAGAACACAATGGGTTTATATGTTGGTTGCTGCACTTGCACTTGCGATTCATTTCATTACTTACATGGAAGGACTTTATCAAGTTAGTCTTGCTGTCTTTTATACAATTTTATCTACTGGAACCATCTGGGTTGGCCTAATTAGTATGTTGGTATTTCGGCAACTTCTATCCAGCGGGCAATGGGCAGGGCTATTTGCTGGCTTTGGCGGAATCCTGCTCTACGCCTACTCTGGCCACACCTTTGAAGCGGAAAATCAAACCTCGCTTTTACTCCTATTGACCGCAGCAATCACTTTTGCGCTCTACATGGTGATAGGTCAAAAGGTCAGATCCACGGTTTCAAATTTTTCTTATGTTGTAATCGTATTTCTGCTAGCTGGTGCAATCGCTCTTTGTTATGCCTTGGTTACAGATCAATCGCTAACTGTAACTGAACCAAATGATTGGGTGGGAATTCTCTTAATCACCTTTTTTGGTCAGATTGTGGTTCATGCGTTGACTAACCTTTATCTAAAGCACGGTCAAGCTGCCATACTGCAGTTAACTGGCTTAGCAAAAATTCCACTTATTGCGCTTATCGGTTGGATATTTTTTGGACAAGCAGTTAGTTTGGCTGTAATTCCTGCGCTGTTACTTACCATTGCTGGATTAGTTGTTTACAACATGGCCCAAACAAAACGCAGTTAGTTTCCTGGCATTCCTGGATGTGAACCACCGGCATTCTTGGCCAGGTTTCCACCATCAAATGGGATAAGTGCACCGGTGATAAATGATGAGGCATCTGATGCGAGTAGCACAGCTAATCCCTTTATCTCATCTGGTTGACCTAACCGACCAATAGGCAAACCACGTAACCAAGTTTCTTTAATTTTTGGATCATCTGCGATTCGTTTTTCCATTCCAGGATTCATAACTTGGCCGGGCAGAATTGCATTCACCCTAACGCCACGACTGCTCCACTCAGTGCTTAGTTCTCTTGTCATCTGAATTACCGCACCCATTGACATGCTGTACGCGATGTGACCACGACCAAGTGCATTCATAGAAGCCAGCGAACCAATATTGACAATGCTGCCTTTGCCTTGCCTTAGCATCCGCTTTCCTGCTTGCTGACACATATAAAACCGACCGACAACTAAGTTCTGCAATACTTGCTTGATCGTATCAATTTCAATTTCTTCTGGCTTACCAATTGCACCATTGCCAGCAACGTTGCCAAGAAAATCAATTCGACCATATTCTTTATCCAAGGTCTGCCAGAGTTTATCTATCGATTCAAGGTCAGACACATCACAAACAGCAGTGACTATCTTGCGTCCAAGATATCCCAACTCTCGAGCCGTTCGCTCCACGCCTTCTTTATTAAAATCAACAAGCAACACATCAGCTCCGGCTTCGGCAACTGCAGTTGCCATGGCTTTACCCATGCCACTTGCCGCGCCAGATACCATCGCGACTCGACCAGTTAGATCAAACATTTCTAATCCCATGGCGCTCCCTTTTTGTTACTTGTTGCAGCAAGAGCAGCAAATCTACTCAACTAGTTGCATTAGGCAATAGCTGCCACTGTCATCAATTAGATTAGTTGCGATAACGATTACCCAGCAATAGCGCTAGAAGTTGGGTTAATTCGGGGTATTTCTTGGTTAGTTAAATCCCGATTAACTATTGGCCAAGTGGTTGAGATACGCTTTCGCCCCTCCTAACGGGTTGAGTCATTCAACCTGCAGGCCCCCATCGTCTAGCGGCCTAGGACGCCGCCCTTTCACGGCGGTAGCGCGGGTTCAAATCCCGTTGGGGGTACGTGTCTCGTTACACAACGAGGCCCCGTAGCGCAGTTGGTTAGCGCGCCGCCCTGTCACGGCGGAGGTCGCGGGTTCAAGTCCCGTCGGGGTCGCGGTGGATCTGGTTAACCAGAAACACTATGTGGTGTGGCCAGGTAGCTCAGTTGGTACGAGCGTCCGCCTGAAAAGTGGAAGGTCGCCGGTTCGATCCCGGCCCTGGCCACCACTTAAATTTTTGAAGTAAGTAAATCCAAAACATCTTTAGCACTCCAGCCATCTGGATGAAGTTGCAACATATGTTCCACATCAGTTGTTGTTGCGCCTAGTGTTAACAGTGGCGCTTCGTGATAACCATCGGCACGCTCCTGACCAAGCCCAATAGTTGCTAGCAAGCCGTTACACAAACAAATTCGACCTTCAATTTCAGCCTCATCGCCACCTTTGCGCAAAAATGGTTTTTCTGGTTCTGAGGCACATTTTGAAATTACTTTTCCATCATCGGTAATGGTGTTTGATCTTAAATAACCTAAATCACAAAGTTTTGGTCGAGCTTTGAACGTTTCTTCCATTCCAACAGTGCCAGGTAGTTCAACTACTTTAAATGGGAACCCCGTTGGACTTGCACGATGATCAGTTCTAACCTTTAGTTTCTTTTCTTTCGCTGCTTGCAACATCTGCACTCTTAAATCTTCGCGCATGCCAGATTCATTAGATAACGCAAACAGTGATCCAACTTGAACACCTGCTGCTCCATGATCAATTGCATCCTTAACCGCATCTGCTGTTGCCCTCCCGCCGGCTAGCCAGAATGGCAATCCAACAGCGCGCATTTTTTCTAGGTTAACTTCATCTAGCGGGCCAAAGCCAGATTCAGTATCTTGCAGTTTTCTTGGTGGCGCATTGTGTCCGCCTGCCATCCAATGCTCAACGACAAAACCATCGGGTCTGGTTATTTCACTTCGCGCTAAATAATTAGCTAAAACTTCAGCTGTCACAATTGCCAAGAATTTTGGTGCTTTAAGTTTTGGGGCAACACCAAATGCCGCAACTGGATCAAAACTTAACTTAGGTGCCGCCACATCATTTGGTCGATCAGCATCAACAGTTAGTGAACCCACGTTGCCTGCTGCAAAATCTCGGATGAGTTGCGGGATTTCGCGCGGAATCCCAGCACCCATTAACACCACATCGACTTCAGCTAACATCGCACCATAAAGTGCAGCTGGTGTTGCGGTTTGTAGTTTCTCTAAAAAGTTAATGCCAACTTTGCCGCCAGATTGTTTTGCTAACCAAACTTCAGCAAAGTTTGCTGCCGCCACTAATTGGTCGTGCTCCACGTTTGACTTTAAACTGATGCGATGCATTGGTCGATACGGTTTGCCATTTCGACCTTCAGGCAAATACCAAGCAGCCAATAATTTTTCAGTAACTTCTGGATAAGGGAATTCGGCGAGCGCTCGGCGCATATGTCCGCCCGGATCACCATTTTGCAATCGACGAGCAACCACCGTATCGAGCGCAGTACCGCTGACCACACCTAAATGTCCGTGATTAGAAACGGTGTAAGCCAGCTCCCAACCAGAAACTGCCACACCCATGCCGCCTTGAATCACTACAGGCAGCCCAAGTGAGTTGTCCAACCTGCTCCTAACTTACGGTACCGTAGGTTACGGTAACGTAAGTTAGCGCATATCGTCTAGACCTGGCCCTTGGCTTGCTGCCAACATGGCTCGAATCTCCGCGGCCCTAAATCTTCGATGTCCGCCCAGGGTTTTGACTGTGGTGATCTTGCCTGAGTTTGCCCACCGGGAAACGGTTTTTGGGTCAACTGCGAACAGTTTGGCCACCTCCCCTGGGGTCATCAACTCTTCATGATTACTCATTTTCATACCCTCCAAGGAAACTCTCTCAAAGAATCGGACAAAAGTCTCCTGTTTAATTCTGTGAATACGACCACTAAACTGCCGCCCTGAGAAAATACGAGCAAAAGTCTGGGAGGGCCACTCATGGGCCGAGGCCGAAAGAAGGCAAAACAGACACGTGTTGCTAGAGAATTGAAATATCACTCATTTGACACCGATCTAGATAAATTGCAGCAAGAACTTGCGACAAAGCACAATGATGATGATCAGTATTCTGATTTAGCAGATAAGTATGCGGAGTACGACCAGGACGATGACGAAGATGAGGACGAAAGAGCTTAGTTAAAGCTGTTCACCAACTTAACTGAACCGCCCACGCCACCTTTAGGTGCCGCATCTGAAACTTGATGACTCCGGGCAACTACTTCACCTACCAACCAAGCGTCGCGGCCGATCTTGGTTAGCGCTGATTTCACGCTTGATACTTCATCAGCGGCCACAACTAACAGCATGCCAATTCCGAGATTGAAGGTATCTTCAAACGCAGCCAATTCAGATTTGTTTTTCTTTGCCAAGTAACTAAAGATTTGTTGTGGCTGCCAACTTGATCGATCTAAATCAACGTGAGCA
>WLEH01000027.1 GCA_009704345.1 Actinomycetota bacterium
CACCAATGGAACTGTAAAGAACTCGAGCTAAGAACGACACCAAAGTAGTGGCATTCACCACTGCTGGCAGCCAGAGATACTCGAGATTGCCCGGAAACTCTGGGGTGTAACCCAAGAGTGGGGCCCACTCAAATCTTATTGAGAAAATCAAGATAAGAATTAGCGCGATAAAGAAGTTTGGTAATGCGATTGCGATTGCCGTTGAGGATCTAAATATGTAGGCAATAATCACACTTTTTGAGGTTGCTACAAACAACGCTAATGGAATCGCAACAACTAAGGAGATCAGTACCGAGAGTGCAATTAGCCATAGCGTTACCGGTAAAGCTGTGAACACAATGTCTGAAACTTCTCGATCAAACTGTAAAGATGTACCTAAATCACCTTGAACTAAACCTTGGAAAAAGTTAATGAATTGCTGAAGTGGTGAAACATCCAAACCAAGCTGCTTGCGCATCGCTTCAAGTGCCGCTGGATCAGCGTCAACTCCCAAGCGATTAGACGCTGGATCACCAGGAACTAATCTGATAAGAGTAAAGGCAATAACTGTTACCCAAAAAGCAACCGCAATAGATCTGATAAATCGAATTCCAACTTTATAGGCAAATACCTTTCGGTTATCTACCGCAGTCTCTTCAGTTTTATCTTGTTTACCAGTCGATTGCGCCAAAACTTCACTCCTAGGTTTAATTGTAAAATTTAATCAACAGGGAGAGTGGCGACTAAGTCGCCGCTCTCCCTGTTGCCTGTTCCGATTGAGCCTTAATTGAGCCTTGCGGCCATCAATTAATTCTTAGGAAGAGGAGGGTTGATACCAATGTGGAACCAGAGGTCACCTGGAATTGGTGGCTGCGCAATTCCTGGCGCAACTTTTGTACCAGATAAACGGTAACGGGTACCAATTGGAATGAAGTGAGATGACTCAAACGCTTTAGCCTCAAGCTGGGTTAACAAGTTGCGACGCTCCTTGAGGCTAGTAACTGTGTTCGCCCGATCAAGCAGACCGTTTAATTCAACGTCACCTGGATCAGTTGCTACACCTTTACCAACGAAACCAGCCCATAGTCCACCAATTGCAAACCAGTTAGATAGTTGCAGGATTGGTGTTGCCGCATTATTACCAAACCACATGATCTCCCATGGTGTCTGATTCAATGCAAGATATTGGTTCATGTTTGCATCTGGCTCTGGCTTGAGTGTTACATCAATACCGACGTCAGCCAAGTTGCTCTTGATGATTGCGTTTGCTTCTGGCCAAAGCACACGAGTTGGATAAATCATGGTCATCTTGAAGCCATTTGCATAACCAGCCTGAGTTAGCAACTGACGTGCAGCCGCAAGATCGCGAGCACCCTTCTTTGGTATTGAGCAAACGTAAAGTGGATTATTTACGTTGAACTGCATACCGCAGTTTGGCTTAGATAGTCCACCAAATGCGACTCGCATAATCTGAGCGCGATCAACTGCAAGCGAGATGGCACGACGAACTCGTGGGTCTCTCAGCGCAGGGTTGGTCTGATCCTTATCCATATTGATTGCCAACATGAATGTGCCTGGATCAAAGTGAGGGAACACCCTGACGGTTGAGGATGCAGTTTGCTCTCGGGCAGTTAGTGGTAATTCGAAGACATAGTCAACAGTTCCCTGCTGCAATGCCAACTGACGAGAGGTTGGATCTGGCAAGAACACAACCTTCAATTGCTTTACTACTGGCTTAGCCCAATAACTTGAATTAGCTTCAGCAATAAATGTGTCAGTTCCTGGAGTGAACTGCTTGACCTTCATTGGTCCAGCAGAAACCGGATTTCTAAAGTAGGCAGCAGCTTTAGCTGGGGTATTAACCCGGCTGTATGGATGCAAGCCAAAGAACTCTGAAGCAAGCGCGAAGTCAATGTCTGGATATGTTGACTTCAACTTGATTTCAAGCGTGCGGAAATCAACTTCGCGAATTGATGCCACTTTGGCGATATACGCTGGTGATGCATTCGAAGCAACCCAACGCTGATAAGAAACTACTGCGTCTTGAGCACGAACTGGTGTGCCATCTGAATAGCGTGCCTGGCGCAACTTCAAAGTTACAGTCAAGCCATCTCTTGAAGTAATTTTCTGAGAAACAAGGTCACGACGTGGTACTAGGTTTTCATCAAAACGGTACAGCTGACCTTGTGTGATGTAAGCCATCTGTGAATCTGTGTATCCGCCGGTGCTTGGTGTCTTGCGATCCAATCCACCAACGCGGTGAATGGTGCCATAAACAATTTCATCACATTCGGCATTTGCTACCTTTGTGTTCAGGTTACATTTTGCATTGGTGCCAGCATTTGCTGCTTGCATCGTTGCAAGACCTGAAACTGTGATTACAAACGACGCCAAAATTACAAGGGCGCGCTTGCTAATCGATTTAAACATTTACCCCTCCTATCCCATCGCAAGCCCAATACGAACGATGAGGCGTGAATCCTCTCAAACTTATGGGGGAAATAGCAATGCCAGCAGGAACAAAAATCAACTCACAGATTTCAAAATAGAACTAATTTCTGTTATCGATTAACTCTAGGGTCATCTCACGCATCGTGAGGAATTCTTGATAGCGCTGCTGCGCGTATTGGACGTCCGACCCGGTGGGTATTGAGAATTCACTGGTGGGCGCTAGCGCTTCAACCGAGTCAGCTATGGATCCTGTGAGTAAAACCCGAGCAAGCATGGCAGCTCCCCTGGTCGTGGAATCGATATCAGTTTTTCGAACCAAATCTTTCCCCAGCGTGCGAAGTCTGACCGAATCCCATCTGTGATCGTTTCCAGCGTGACCGCCCAGCGTGACCGCGGAATAAGAAGTCTTCAATGTTTTGGCCGCCGCATCCAAAACAGTTCGCTCCGCAAATGAAATTCCCTCCAATACTCCGGCACAGAATTCATTTTTGGTGGCTGCTGCATCAACATAACTGAATGATCCTCTGATATCTGTTCGCCATATTGGCGCTCTTTCACCACTGATATAAGGCAGATAGATTGGAACCAGACTCAGCTCCGCCTCTTGGGCTGAATCCATAACCTGATCAATTGAGATAGAAAATAGTTTTGCTATCCAGTCAACCGATGCGCCACTAGATTGCGTTGGTCCATATACAACATTTAAAGGTGCGCACGTTTGCGGAATGACATAAAGACCAGCCGCATCAGAAACTTGTTGTTCTGTGGCGATTCCAACTATTGCTGATGTGCCAGTGATGACAAATGCTTTAGGCTCAGTAAGCGCGCCTATTGAGAGCATTCCACACATCGCATCAGATAGACCTACTGAAACTTCAATTTCTGGATTTCTTAAGCCCAATTCATTTCGAGCTGATTGGGTTAACTTGCCGCGACTTGCGGTTCCATCCATTAGGGCAGGAGTTACCCGTGCATCCCAGCCAACAAAGTCAAAAACTTCCGGTATTGCTGCTTTGGTCAAGACATTACATAATCCCTTAGAAGACCAGGGATCTGAAATTGCATTAGCACTTAACTTAAAACCAATAAAATCTTTTGGCTGCAGCACCCATCTCGTTTTAGCTACAACGTCAGGCTCATGTCGTGATAACCAAAGTAGTTTTGCGGCACAGGCTGATGCGGACCAAGGAAGTGAGGTGCCAATAACTGGAACTGGATTTCCAAAGTGAGCATCCAACTGCGCTGCTTCCTTGGTTGCCCTGGCATCTTGCCAAATCAAAACTGGATATGTGGGATTGCCAACTTCATCGATGCAAACAACTGAGGGCGTTTGTCCAGATAAACCGATTGAAACTATTTCATCTCGAATTGACCCAGCTCGATCAAAAATCTCAATTACTGCGCGCCAATAGTCATTGGCGTCCTGTTCGGCAACATTTCCGGTCCGATATTGAGTGGTTAGCTTTGACTCTATGCGATCAATCACCTCGCCTGCAGCTGTAATAAAGAGTGCTTTAACTGATGAGGTGCCAACATCTAATCCCACCAAAACTTCCCGCGACACAATCACCTCAAATAAGTAGTTGGTATCAGCGTAATTAGTACAACGTGGTTTAACAAGAATTTACTGCTATGAATTTGTATGCTTTCGCCAACTCGTAAACAAAGTTAGGGGTGTTATGAGTGACGTGAGTCTTGATAGGCAGGTATCGATACCAGAAGTAAGACAACTTGGAATTGAATTATTGACCAAGGTTGGCACGCCTACTGAATATGCAGTAATAATTACTGACTCACTGATCGAAGCTCAATCTGTTGGGCATGCTTCGCACGGCGTGATTCGACTTCTTGAATACAGTAACTCAGTTGCAAAGGGATCTGTTAAGGCAAATGTTGAGCCAGTAGTTAAATCAGCAACAGAATCTGCAGTGGTTATTGATGGCGGTTGGGGCTGGGGGCAGATTGCTTGCCGTCTTGCGATGACTGAAGTAACACAGCGAGCCAAGAAAACTGGAATTGCGGTCGCAACTATCCAAAACTGTAATCACATCGGAAGACTTGGTGAATATGTCGAACGACTGGCAGCTGAAGGATTAGTTTCTATGATGTGGTGCAATGGCGATCCTGCTGTTGCCGCTTATGGCGGTCGCGAGCGACTCTTTGGCACTAATCCATTTGCAGCCGGAATTCCAACCTCAACTGAACCAATTGTGATCGATTTTGCTACTGCCGCTAGCGCTGAAGGTAAGTTAAGAGTTGCTCGAGCAAACGGTCAACAGATACCACCAAATACCGTAATTGATGCTGATGGAAAGCCAAGCACCGAACCAAACGACTTTTACAACGGTGGTGCATTACTGCCATTTGGTGGCCATAAGGGATATTGCTTAACACTTATGATCGAATTACTTGGTGGCGGGCTATCTCAGATCCATCCCAACGTAAGTCCAAAATACACATACGGCTGGGGCACTGTGTTAATTGCTATGGATCCAACCAAGTTAGTTCCAATGGATCTATTTTTAGAGGATGTTGATCACGCAACTAACGTGATCCGAGCTACTTCGCCAAGTGATCCAACCCAACCAGTCTTGGTGCCCGGTGATGTAGAGAATAAAAATCGCGCTAAATCAAAAACCGAGTTAACTATTTCTAATGCGGTATGGGAATCCCTGCAAGAACTAGCGAACAGTTAAGAGGAAATCATGAGTTATTCAGGAAGCAACAAGAAGCTGGTGCTGATCACCGGCGCAGCTAACGGTATTGGGCTTGCCACGGCAAAGAAATTAGCAACAACTGGCCATGACCTTTTTATTGTAGATAAAGATGAAACTGAGATAACAAAGGCTGTAACAGAATTAACTGCGCTAGGTGCAACAGTGAAATCACTTGTGCTGGACCTAAGCGATTCTGAAAACATCATGCCAAGTCTTGATAAAGCACTCGGCGATGCTCATGTTGATCAGTTGATTAATAATGCTGGAGTTGGATTTGCTCGCAATGTCGAGAGCACCACATTTGCCGAATGGGATCTAACAATTGATGTAAATCTCAAGGCGACATTCATTATGTGCAAATACTTTGTGCCAAAAATGATTTCATCTGGTGGTGGTGAGATCGTAAATGTGGCATCTGCTGCTTCTATTATTGGTCTAAAGAACCGAGTTGCTTACTGTGCCTCAAAAGCAGGAGTTGCCGGCTTAACTCGAGCAATCTGCGTTGACCATGCTGCCGAAGGAATTCGGATAAATGCCATCGCGCCTGGCACGGTTGATTCAACTTGGATCGCCAAAATCTTGGCTGATGCACCCGATCCAGTAGCCACTCGAAAGATGATGGAAGCAAGACAGCTTGACGGAAAAATGGGAACACCAGAAGAAGTCGCAAATGGAATCGCATTTCTTTTGAGCCCAGAGGGAAGATTTGTAAATGGCAGTTTATTCGTAATGGATGCGGGGCTAACAGCAGCATGACAACACAAGCTAAAGGTGTAATTGCAGTATTACGCACTGATTCAACTGAACATGCATTGACTATCGGCAGAGCCTTAGCCGATACGTCAGTAATAGCTATTGAAGTAACTATGACGGTGCCAAATGCTGCCAAAGTTATTGCGCAATTAATTGACGAAGGGGTAAAGCGTGTTGGCGCTGGCACTGTTCGCAGTGCAACTCAAGTTCAAGAGTTGGCCAAGATTGGTGCAAACTTTGTTGTTTCACCTCATTTAGATCTCGAGGTAGTCAAGGCAGCTGTTGATCTTGGCGTACCAACAACACCAGGTTGCCTTTCACCTTCCGAAATGGTCAAGGCTATGCAGTTAGGTGCAACTAGCGTAAAGGTATTTCCGATTAATTCCGTTGGTGGTCTGGATTACGTTAACTTCGTACTGGAACCACTGCCAGATTTACCTATCGTGGTTTCTGGTGGCGTAACCCCTGAGCAAGTCAACTCGTATTTAGCTGCCGGCGTTGTAGGAGTTTGTCTTGGTGGTGCACTTTGGACACCAGAAATTGCAGCAACGGGAGATGTAGCCAGAGCGAAAGATTATGCCGAGACTGCACTAGCAAAAATATCGCAGTATTAATTCGTTCCGGCTTTTGCATCCAAACTTGCCAGTGTAGGAATCCCCCGAATAACTTCTGGAGCAACGGCCAACAGATCTGCAACTTGGTCGCGAAATTTCGCCAAATGCGCTGTCTCTCGATGAGCTTGAAAATCAGCCTCAGACTTAAAAAATTCAACTAGCGTAAATACTTCCGGTTGATTTGGATCTTCAACCAAAATGTACTTGAGCAGGCCCGGCTCTTCCCAACTTTCTTTTGCCGTTTGAATAATCAGTTCCTTTAAGCTATTAGCTGCATCTGGTTTAGCGTGAAATTTGGCAACTACAACAAAACTCATTGCAGGAACTTAACATGCTTTGGTTCTAATTCCGCCACGTTACTAACGCCCAACAACTTCATTGTTCGCTTCATCTGGGTAGTTAGGATTTCCAGTGTTCGTTCGGCGCCAAGCTGACCGCCTGCCATTAGGCCATATAAATAAGCTCGACCAACCCAAGCAAATTTTGCACCATGCGCTAACGCCGTAACTACGTCTGCACCATGCATGATGCCGGTGTCAATATGAATTGGTTTGTCTCGACCTACTGCTTTAACTGTATCTGCTAATTGATATAGCGGGACTGGTGCCCGGTCCAGCTGTCGCCCGCCATGGTTAGAAAGCACGATGGCATCTGCGCCATGATCAAAAGCTAACTTGGCATCTTCAATAGTTTGAATACCCTTAATTACCAAGTTACCTTTCCAGTAATCTCTAATCCACTTTAGATCCTGATAATCAATTGTTGGATCAAACATGCTGTCAATTAGTTCTGCCACTGTGCCAGGCCACTCACCCAATGATGCAAATTCAAGTTTTGGTTTCGTCAAGAAATTCCACCACCAACCAACGCGAGGTGCAGCATTTAACATGGTCTTGACGGTCAACGTTGGTGGCACGGTTAAGCCATTTCGCACATCACGCAATCTGGCACCAGCAACCGGAACATCAACTGTCAATACCAAGGTGTCCACGCCAGCTTTTGCGGCGCGATCCACTAACGCCATGCTCTTGTCGCGGTCTTTCCACATATATAACTGAAACATGTTGCGACCTGTTGGTGCAGCTTTCATAACATCTTCAATTGAGGTTGTTCCCATTGTGGAAAGGCAAAACGGAATTCCATATTTTGCAGCTGCTCTTGATCCTGCAACTTCACCTTCGGTTTGCATCATGCGAGTAAACCCAGTTGGAGCAATTCCAAGCGGATAGTTTGATGTCTTTCCAAATAAATCAATTGAGGTATCGAGTTTTGAAACGTCTCTTAACACGTGAGGTTGAAACTCAACATTGCGATACGCATCGCGGGCGCGCTGCAAACTGATTTCGTCTTCAGCAGCCCCATCGGTGTAATCAAAGGCAGGCGTTGGCGTGCAGCCTTTTGCGGCATCTCTTAGATCGTAAATAGTAAGAGCCCGGTTTACCCGTCGTTTCTTAGCGCTGAATTCAGGCTTGCGAAACTTCGGCAATAAATTAGGCATTTACCAACTCCTGAACTTAGTTTGGTTTAGTAACTAAGAACTTTGCGAAGCGCAGCAACCATGTCATCAACTGATGGGATTGTCGCTTCAACCATGCCTGGATCAGCACTAAGCGGTGCCCGCTGTGCACCCACGCGAACAATTGGACCCTTCAGCGAATCAAATGCAGCTTCAGAAGCTGTAGCGGCAATTTCTGCTGTAATGGATGCAAATAGTGGTGCTTCATCTACTACCACCATTCGACCAGTTCGCTTTACTGCATCAATTACTGCATCCATGTCCATGGGGAACAATGTGCGAAGGTCAATTATCTCCACCTGCTTACCCTCAGCAGCCAAAATCTCTGCTGCTTTAGTTGCGGGAACTAGGGTGTAGCCATAAGTCACAAGAGTTGCATCCGAACCTTCTCTAGCAATCCGTGCCTTACCAAATGGAACTAGATCATCTGGTCCGCCCATTGGTCCGCGAGCACCTGTTAACTTCTTGTGCATCATGAAGATAACCGGATCGTCAGCTCGAAGTGCAGTTTTCAAGAGTCCTTTTACGTCATATGGCGTACCCGGTACTGCAACTGAAAGACCAGGAGTGTGTGCAAAAAACGATTCAAAGCTATTGTTGTGATGCGCACCACCCATCGCAATTCCTGTTGTAGCGCGAATAATCAATGGAACTGATCCATTAAACATGTAACGGATATGGGCGGCCTGATTAATGATTTCATCCATTGCACCAAGTGAAAAATCCATGAAGTTCAGGTCCACTACCGGGCGCATGCCGTACATCGCTGAACCTACGC
>WLEH01000028.1 GCA_009704345.1 Actinomycetota bacterium
ACAAAAAACAAAAGCAAACAAATTGCTGCAAAACAGAATCTACTTGATAAAGCGCTGCGTCGAACTCGCAAAGTTGCGCTAAAGGAAGTTCATGCACTAAAGGGAATTAGCTTCACAACTCATCGGGGTGAAGCCGTTGCCATCATTGGTCGCAATGGCGCTGGCAAAAGCACACTGTTACGCGCGATCTCAGGGTTGATTCCTGCTAGAACTGGATCAATTCTGACCTCGTCGCAGCCCTCGCTGTTAGGCGTGAATGCAGCGCTCATGAATCACCTATCGGGCCGACGAAATATTGAACTAGGTGGGTTGGCGTTAGGTATGACGCCAGCTGAAGTTGACGCCAATATGGATGCAATTATTGAATTTTCAGGCTTAGGTGAATTTATTGACCTACCTCTAAGCACCTACTCTTCTGGCATGGGCGCTAGATTGCGTTTTGCTATTGCCTCTTCCGTGCCACAGGAAATTCTGATGATTGATGAAGCGCTGGCGACTGGAGATGTTAATTTTAAGAAGCGATCACAAGAGCGCATTTCCGAACTTAAAGCAAAAGCGGGAACGGTGTTTCTGGTTAGCCATTCACATTCCGTAATTCGTGAAACCTGTACTCGAGCCATCTGGCTTGATAAAGGCAACATGGTGATGGATGGTCCGATGGAAGAAGTTCTCAGCGCCTACGAGCAAGCGACTACCTAACTATGCGTGTCTTGGTGATGACGGTGGTGCACCACCCACAAGACGCACGGATTTATTTTCGTGAAATCTCAGCCCTGTTAAGCCACGGCCATCAAGTTAGCTATGCCGCTGCATTTGACTCGTTTCCGATTTCACAACTTGATTCTCGAATCGAAACTATCACCATCCCAAGGGCTAGCGGCAAGAATCGCATCAGGGCATTACTCGCTGTGCGCAAATTGCTAAGAACTAGATCAATTGATTTTGATTTAGTCCTAATTCATGATCCAGAATTGTTATTAGTAGCAAGTTCGAGTAAAACTCCAGTTGTTTGGGATGTCCATGAAGATACCGCTGCTGCCATCTCTGCTAAAGCATGGTTACCTGCTTTGTTTAAGCGGCCAGCAGCGAGATTTATTAAGAAACTTGAACTGCGCGCTGAGCAACAGCATCATCTGCTGTTAGCAGAAGATGAATATCAATTCCGATTTATGAAGCCCCATCCAATAATTCCAAACACTACCTTGGTGCCAGATTATGTTGTGGCTGCACCAACTAAATCAGTTGTTTATCTGGGTAACATAACCACATTGCGTGGTGGTCAAACTTTGCTGTCAGTTGGAAAGGAACTTAAGCCACATGGTATTTCCTTAGAGTTAATTGGCAGCTGTCCGGAAACTGAACTCGCTGCGCAGTTGAACCAGGCAGTGAGCGCTGGTGACTTGATCTGGCATGGGTTTGTGCCAAATGAAACAGCAAAACAGTTGCTGCCAGGCAAATTAGCCGGACTTTCGCTGCTGCAAAATCATCCGAATTATCAAGTGAGCCAACCCACCAAAATCTATGAATACCTCGCTGCCGGTATTCCAGTTATCTCTACTGCCCTACCTCACGCCAAGAAATTAATTAACGCTGCCGACGCCGGCGTAATTGTTGATTTTGATAACGCTGCGCAAGTTGTGGCAGAAATTCTTAACCTAGCTAATGACTCAGTTGCTTGGCGGCGGTTTAGCGAAAGTGGACATCGCTATGTCCAACAAAATCATAATTGGAGTGTTGATCAAGAAAAGTTTGTTAGCGCGCTCGAAGATTTCGCGGCGAAGTAAGAAATCCAACACCCCAACTCATATGCATTGTTAGTAACACAACTGGTTGCCAAAGCAAAGTCAGTAGATTCTTCTTATTAAAAATAAGAATTGAACCAACCAGAATCAGTGATAAATAACCTGCAATTGGTACAAAAAATAGCCAAGCCCAGGTTTGACCAAGCGCAGTTGTGACGAGCAACAGCACCATTGAAATAAGCAACGCTGAAACGGTTAGTGGTGGCGCTAAATAACGCATCGACTTAGTTTCAGGGTAAGTACGAGCTACTTCACGTCGCCATCTGCCATATTCAAAATACTGTTTTGCTAATGACCTAACAGATGATCTAGGTCGATATGTAACTTCCAATCTAGGATCAAACCAAATTTTGCCGCCAGTTTTTCGAATTCGGTAATTCATCTCCCAGTCTTGGGCGCGAATGAATGTTTCGTCATAACCACCAACGCGATCAATTGCACTTCGTTTAAACACACCTAAATAAACTGTTTTAGTTTCACCAGCACCACCGCCAGTATGAAATCGTGCTGGCCCCACACCTAACGCGCTTCGCATCCCAGCAGCTACTGCTTTCTCAAATCTTGTTCGCCCAGTTGCCGCCATCACGCCACCGACCACATCAGCATCCGTTTCAGCGAGCACATTAAGCGCGATCTGAATGTAATTTGGTGTTAGAAGTGAATGTCCATCAACACGAACAATCACTTCATACCTTGACTGTGCAATAGCAAGATTGAGTGCAACCGCAGTTTTACCAGATGGATTAGAAACTAACTTAATTCTGGAATCGGATTGGGCCAATTGCGCCGCAATTTCATTTGTTTGATCAGTGGATGGGCCCAGCGCTAACACCAGCTCAATTGGGACTGAAACTTGCTGAGCCAAAATCTCTGTTACTGCAGCTCTGAGATGCTTGGCTTCGTTTAAAACTGGCATTACGACGCTAACTCCAGTTAGCGGCCCGGTGTTCATGGTGTGAAACCTTAGCGGTGAGAGAATGGGTGCTGATAGCAGAAGGGATGACGTGTCGGCAAAGCTCAAGATTGTGCTTCATATCGGAACCATGAAGTCTGGCACTACCTATCTGCAGCATGGAATGCTTAGTCAGTTGTCGCAGTTAGCCGAAAAGGGCTGGCTTTATCCGATGGCATTTGCGCCAGCTCGAGGTGCAATAAATCATGAGCGGGCAATTTATGGCTTGGTCGGAAACCACATTCCATGGGTCGATAGCACAACAGCACAACGGATGGCACCACAATGGCAGAAGTTAATTTCGGAAGTGTCTGCTTCTGAAGATAATGTTTTGTTGTCTGCTGAAGCAGTTGCTGCAATGCTAGAAGACGGCATTGAGCAGCTGCTTAATGCGCTCCCCGATCGAGATATTGAAGTTGTGCTTACCGCGCGAGACTTAGCTCGAGTGCTCCCTTCATCTTGGCAGCAGAGTGTTCGAAACGGCAGACCATACGGCTATCAAGAATATTTTGATCGCATCAAACGTGCCAAAGAATTACCAATCGACGAATCGGTTGGTAGCAATTTCTGGCGTAGCTATCAGTTAAGTGATGTCGTTTTAAGATGGCAGAAATTTATTCCGTTAGCGAAGATCTCAATTGTCACCGTGCCAACAAAATCAAGTTCAGATTCACTTTGGGCCAGATTCATTAATGCAATGAATCTTCCGCTAGAAACTACTGAACCAAAGTTTGATGATAAGAAAGCACATACTTCAATCACCTGGCCAGAAGCTGAAGTGTTAACGCAACTGAACAAAAAGTGGGCAAAGCAAGGTAAGCCTAAAAAAGCGCAAGATCAATTACGCCGCCGAATTGTGCAAGAGGGGTTTCAGCATCGAGCTGATCGCGGCCGGGCAATTGCGCTCACTGCACCTTGGCTTTCGCTAACTGAGCAATGGGCAGCGCAAGATGTCGAGCAATTGCTGCAAATTGGGGTGCGTATTCATGGCGATATCAATGAATTGTTAGTGCCATCAGATCTAGCCCCAGCGCAGCCGTGTGATGTGGCGGAAATTGCCGAAGCCAGCGCAGTTGCTGCTCGATTCCATGATCGTATGCGATTACAGGCGATAACTACCCTTTTTGGCATCTCTCGAAATCGCCGTTAAGGTAGATTTAGCCGTATCAATCGCTAGGAATAAATGACTACAGGCATGCAGGTATCCGTTGTTGGGTGCGGCTATTTAGGTGCGGTATTAGCCGCTGTATTAGCCGAACAAGGCAATCAAGTTATTGGGCTTGATGTCGATGATGCCAAAGTCCCGCAGCTAAATTCTGGCATTCCACCATTTTTTGAACCAGAGTTTGAATCAGTGCTGCAGCGCTCATTGGCAACCGGTAATTTAAGTTTTACTACCGATCCCACCAAATTATCTGCTAGCGAGATTGTCTTTATCTGTGTTGGCACACCACAGCTTGACGGTGGGGCTGCTGATTTGTCGCAACTGTGGCGAGCTGCTGATGCTATTGCGCCATATTTATCAGAAACTGCAGTAGTTGTTGGTCGCTCTACCGTGCCAGTTGGCACGGCCGCAAAATTGGAACAGCGCCTTAATCAGAAATCTGGTCATAATTTCCAACTGGCTTGGAATCCAGAATTTCTGCGCGAAGGTCATGCCATTAATGACACTCGATTGCCAGATCGAATCGTAATCGGATCAAATGACATTAATGCAATTTCGAAGATTAAGGAAATTTATCAACCGCAGCTAGCAAATCAAGTTCCGTTTTTAGTTATGGATGTACCAACTGCTGAATTGGTTAAAGTCTCCGCAAATGCATTTTTGGCAACTAAGATTTCATTTATCAATGCAATTTCGGAAGTTGCAGATATCGCCGGGGCTGACATTGTTGCGCTGGCTGAAGCAATCGGTCTTGACCCACGAATTGGAAATAAGTTCTTAGCTGCTGGCGTTGGTTTTGGTGGTGGCTGTTTGCCAAAAGATATTCGCGCTTTTATTGCAAGTAGCCAAGAAATTGGCGCTGGTGAAGCGATGCAGTTTTTAGTGGAAGTTGACCGGATAAATCTGCGCCAGCGCGATCGGGTAGTTCGATTGGCAAAATCGCAGTTAGGTGATTTGACTGGCAAAAAGGTTGTGGTACTTGGTGCTGCATTTAAGCCTAATAGCGATGACGTGCGCGACTCCCCAGCCTTGGATGTGGCAAATGCCATCCATCAACTTGGCGCGAGGGTATTTGTCCACGATCCAAAGGCCATCGAGAATGCCCGGGCTCGCTTTCCCGAGCTCAATTATGAGCGCGACCTCACCGAAATTTTTAAGGATGCTGAATTAGTGTTGCACCTAACTGAATGGCAGCAATACCGAGAGTTGGATCCGGCAATGTTGCTTACTAAGGTCGCTAATCCAGTAATAATTGATGGCAGAAACGTGCTGGATTTTGCAAAGTGGCGAGCTGCTGGTTGGCAGATCACCGGAATGGGCAAACGGGATTAATGACTAGTGAATTAATAAGTACTGACCAAGTGCTGGACGCGCTTGAGGCAGAAGCAATTGGTATTTTGCGTGAAACCGCTGGAGCATTCAAGAATCCAGTTGTGCTTTACTCAGTTGGTAAAGACTCCAGTGTTTTGCTTGAACTTGTCAAAAAAGCATTCGCGCCAGCACCAATTCCATTCACATTTCTTCATGTGGATACCACATTTGATCCCCATGAAATGATTGAGTTTAGAGACGCAATCGCAATCGAACTTGGACTTAACTTGGTCGTCCATGTAAATCCTGAGGGCGCAAACGGTGAAGTCACGCCATGGACTCATGGTGTTCAGGAATACACCAGAATCATGAAAACAATTGCATTACGACAAGCCCTAGATGCGGGTGGTTATGACGCAGCCATTGGCGGGGCAAGGCGAGATGAAGAGCGTTCTCGCTCAAAGGAACGAGTGTTTAGTTTGCGCGAACCCGGACATCGTTGGGAACCTCGCAATCAACGACCAGAGATGTGGCGTACTCGAAATACTTCATTAACTGAAGGCCAAACGATGCGGGTTTTCCCATTAAGCAATTGGACTGAAGTGGACATTTGGCGATACATCAGGCGCGAGAAAATTAAACTTGTTCCCCTTTATTTCGCTAAACCCAGACGAAGCATTATTCGTGATGGTCAAGTGATTGTTTTAGATGACGATCGGATGCCTCTTCTTCCAGGTGAAGTTCCTCAGGATCGCATTGTGAGATTTAGATCATTAGGGTGCTATCCAGTTACCGCGGCTATTGAGTCTACCGCCGCCACTATCGATGAGCTCGTTGCCGAAATGGAAGCTGCCCGCATCAGTGAGAGAGCTGGAAGACTTATTGATGGCGATCGAGAGGATTCGATGGAAGCCAAAAAGACCGAAGGCTATTTCTAATCCATTAAAGGTTCAAGGATTACAGATTTCGCATCGTGCTGGATCTAATTCAGTAGCGACAACTTTTTTTATCACGGCATAATCGCACGAAACGCAGGCGAGTAATTCTCGGTGCACAGCAGCTTGATTGAATGCATAGCAATCTTGGCAGTGCAAACCTCGATCATAAATCCTTTTTCCCCAACCAGGGCTATTGCATTCAGGGCAGAGCGCACAGATTCGCGACATGAGAGTTTTGCTTAAACTTGCAAGATTCCTCTGTCGCGATGGCGATGAGTAAGCGCGAAAATCTGACTCAATAACCACTTGCTGATCTTGAGATTGTTCAGCAATTTGAGAAATTGCCTGGCGAAGTTCCGTAATCTCGCCTATTCCCTTTACTAAAGTTTCTTTATTGTTTGGCTTGTGCGCTCTAACAATCAATTTATGCCTGGGAAAGTCTCCACGAGCTAAGAATTGACTTAAATCAGTCGCTCGGCTGGCAATTATTTTTACAGCCACTATCTCAGTAAACTTTTCAGAAACTTCAATTATTAAGTCTTTTTCACCATCATAAAACACCATCGTTTCGATATCAGAATTAACAAATGGTAAAACTGGATCTGCTCCGATAGAGCCCTCTGAACCAAGTCCAAGACCTAAACCAAGTTCTGCCATGCCCCATTTTGCTTTAGTTAAAGCTGTATCGAACTGAGAATTTAATCGCAAAACCTCACCGCTGAAGGTACCCAACGTGTCAGTATCAACCTGAGCATGGATTACCGTCGCTGCTAACTGTTCCCGAAACAGCGGCTCAACTATCAAATTCTTTTGGTGTTTTGTTGCAAAGGCTATTTCTCTTTCGAAATAAGGGTGGGTTTTCTGAACCATCTTAAAAGCTATTTAAATATCGAAATCAGGGATCCAATTGACTCGTTGGACTCCGAAGGGTGTCTGAATTTTCTTGTAGCATTAATTTTATAAGTGTTTTTGCGGCCCTTTTTCACCACGCGAATATATCCAGCCTCTGCTAGATCAGAGATAATCGCTTGGGCACTTCGCTCTGTAATTCCAACCGCATCTGCTAGATCTCTAATCAGACTGTCTGGATATCGAGACACATGAACCAGGACATGGCCATGATTCGAGAGAAATGTCCACTGTTTTCGGTTGGTTGCCGTTTCAGCTGTTGTCGCCCTCTTTGCCTTGGTCTGCATGGTCAAATGATACCTGAAATCTGTCTCAGGTATAGATCCTAATCAAGAATTGGCAGTCTTGACAAGAAAAATTTTTCCTGTATTGTACTTCCTATTATGACAATTAATCCCCTTAAGACCATCACGGTAATTCCAGGAGATGGCATTGGTCCAGAGGTAATTGGGTCTGTAAAAGAACTAATTGCGGCAAGTGGCGTTAGGGTCGAATGGGAAGAGCAGATCGCCGGCGAGCAGGCGTTTCAGCGCGGAATCTCAACCGGAGTTCCGGTTGAAACAATCGAATCTATCGAGAGAAACCGTGTAGTCCTTAAAGGTCCGTTAGCTACCCCAATTGGCCATGGTCAAAAAAGTGCGAATGTTACGTTACGTAAATTTTTTGAAACTTTTGCCAATATCCGTCCGGCTAGAGAGCTACCCGGGGTGCCCACTCCATTTGCGGGAAGAGGTATTGATTTTGTTGTGGTGCGCGAAAACATCGAGGATCTCTATGCTGGTGTCGAACACTTTCAGACACCAAATGTCACGCAATGCTTGAAATTGATTTCAAGGCTTGGCTGTCAGCGAATTAGCGATGCAGCTTTTGCTCTTGCTGTCGCTGAGCATAGAAAGCATGTCACTGTTGCAACGAAGGCGAACATAATGAAACTTACCGAAGGGATGTTTAAAAGCGAATTTGAACTTGTTGCTACCCGCTATCCTGAAATCACAACATCTCACATGCTAATTGATAACTGTGCACATCAAATGGTAATTAAGCCAGAACAGTTGGATGTAATTGTTACTTCAAACATGAATGGCGACATCATTAGTGATCTAGCCAGTGGCCTAGTTGGTGGACTTGGATTTGCACCCTCAGCAAATATTGGCTACGACATTGCCATGTTTGAACCTGTTCATGGCACTGCGCCAGATATTGCAGGACAGAACAAAGCTAATCCAACCGCTGCTATTTTGTCAGCAACGATGCTGCTGCGTCATATCAACGAATTTGATGCTGCGGCGAAAATTGAGCAGGCTCTATTTGCCACGCTTGAAGAAAATCTATTCACGTCAGATATCGCAGGCGATAATGGATTAAGTACAAGCGAATTCACACAAGAGATCATTTCGCGTCTAGGATCTATATCGAGCATTCCATCAAGAGCGCATAAACCTTTTGAGATGACAAAAATCATGCCCGAGAACAGTGACCAAAAGGCAGGCTCAAGAGAAAAGATTGGTGTTGATATCTTTATTGAAGCTCAGGATAATCCGGAAAATCTGGCTTCCAAAATTCAGATGATAATCAGAGAAACTCCATACACTCTTAAAATGATTTCTAATCGTGGAACTCAAGTTTGGCCCAATACTGGTGGCTCAGCCACTTTGGTTGAT